>NZ_JBFUJJ010000036.1:0-26995 GCF_056401435.1 Arthrobacter sp. P4_F10 | reverse complement strand
GCGCAGGTGTCAGCTCTTGGATGCCTTCGAGCCGGCGGTCGCCAGTTTGTCGGCGATGCCCATGAGGACCGGTGACCCCGTCGCGGCAATCAGTAGGCCCTGGACTGGACGCTTAAGCATTACCGATACAGGTTCCTTGGCCCCCGCAAGGACCGCTTCGCGTCCCATGGCCGGGTTCTTGTGGCACCGGACCGGCACATTGAATATCAGGCGGCGCAGGCATGAATTGCCGTGGTCGCACCACACGATCTCATCCTGTCGTCCCTCGAGGACCTTGTTGGGGAATTCCGGATCGGCCAGCATTTGCCGGGCCAGCATGATTCCGTCCGCGAACCCGGCGGTGATGGCGTCTGCACACTGTTGCGGGTCGAAAGTGCTGCTGAGGAGCAACGGGACCTCGGGCATGGCGGCGCGGAATGCTTGCGGCTCTCCGTGCTCCAGGATGGCGCCCGAAAAGGAGGTGACGTTATTGTCCATCGACTCGTAGTTCGCATCGCTCAGGGCGATATATCCAACCCCTTCCTTTTCAATGATCGACGCAACTTCGGCGAACCCCTCGGGTCCCTGACCATCGGGAAGGTGATCGTTGGTGCTCATTCTGAGGCCCACCGGATAGTCGGTTCCGACTTCGGCCCGGATCGCCCGAATCGTGTCCGTGAGGATGCGGGCGCGGTTTTCGGCACTCCCGCCGTATTCGTCCGTCCTCCAGTTGGTGCGCGGTGAGAGGAAGGAGGAATAGAGGTAGCGCATGTGCGCGCCCAGCTCGATGCCGTCGAAGCCGGCCGCCTTTGCACGCCGTACGGCGGCGACGGACTGCTCCTGGACCTCGAGGATTTCCTCCTTGGTGATCTCCTCCGGCGTCGGGTTCGTTCGACCGCCGGGAATGTAGAAACCGTGAGGCAGGCGGGGTGCGGCCATGCGGACGGGCTTCGGGCTCGCGGCCCTTGTGGGCCGGCCGTCGCCCGGCACGCCCATGGCGCCGAAGCTCGGGAAGATCTGGGCGAAGATGGGTACATCCTGCTCGTGCACGGCATCGACCATGCGCCGCAGCCCCGGAATGAACTCGTCCCGGTCGAAGCGCATCAAGGGCTGGAACGGCGCCTCCTGGTTCCCGCGCTCGGTGGCCACGCCGCCACCGATGATCAGCAGCCCAGCGCCGCCGCGTGCCCGCGTGGTGAGGAACGCGATTGTCTGATCGCTGGGATGGCCGTCCTTTGTCGGCTGGAGGACGGCCATGGGGCTAAGCACATAGCGGTTCTTGATCGTCAGGCCGTCGATTTTCCAGGGGCTGGAAAGCACTTCGGCGACAGTTGCTGTCTCGGGGGACATTTATTCTCCTTGGTTTTCAGTTGGACCAGGATGAAATGACTCATCCAAAATTGGCATCCGACTCGGCTCGTATCGTGACCGCGCGTCGCAGTGGACCGCCGGAAGTAGGGGACCCGGACCAGGCCTCAGAACCTGTCTCGGACGTGGCGTTCCCGACCGTAGAGCGAGACCACGGCAAGGATGATGACGCCGAAGACGATGCGGCTCTGGGCTTCCGTCAGCCCATTGCTGACGATGATCGTTGACAAGAGGGTGAGAGTGAGTGCGCCCAACAGCGTGCGGGTGTAGCTGCCGCGAATCGAGCCGAAGATCGAGCCGCCGACGAGGACCGCGGCCAGGCCGGAGAACAGGTAGGGTTCCCCGATGGTTTGCGACCATCCCGCGCCRAAGGATGCGATGAAGATGCCGGCAACCCCGGCCAGGGCTCCGGAGGCCGCAAAGACCAGGGTCCACACGGCGGAGGTGCGGATCCTTGTCAGCCGGGCGGCCCGGAAATTGACTCCCGTCGCATGGAAGCGACGTCCGGCCGCGGTGCGGTTGAGGAAAAGCCACATGGCCGCCCCGGAGAGCAGCACGATCAGGATGATTGGGGGGAACGGCATGCCGAAGGTGGTTCCCCGCAAACTTGCCAGGGAACGGAGCGCCTGCGGCGGGGCGGAGGAATAGTCGCCGTCGGCGAGGAAGAGCGTTGCGCCCGTGAGGGCAGCGCCGGTGCCCAGCGTGACGACCAGTGGCTGGACCGCGAAGCGGTGGCAGATCCAGCCGATCAGGGCACCGATGCCGCCGCAGACCAGGACGGTGATCAGCACGGCGACAACCGCCGGGACCGCGAGCTTGCCCGCGACGTTCGCAGCCATGAAGGCGCCGAAGAGGATGTAACCCGGCACCGCCAGGTCCAGTCCTCCCAGTATCACCACGAGCGTCTGGCCCATGGCTGCCAGGGCCAGCAAGGACGTAATGACCAGTATCGAGGTGACGGACCTGGGGTTTGCGATGGCCGGTATGGTGACCACCAGCCAGGCCGCCAGGGCCAGGACGACGAGGACCTGCAACGCCGGTACCTCGAAGACCCGGGCCCTGAACCTGGTCCAGGCCATTTGCCGGGCGGTTGGTGCGTGGGGTGTTTCCGCGGGGGACAGGGTGTCACTGGTCATGATGCGTTCCTCTTCAAACGGGGGGCCAGCAGCGTCGCGCCCAGCACGACGCCGACGACGAGGACGGCGCCGTAGGCGAATTGGATGAGGCTGGGGGCCACGCCCGAGGCGGTGAGCAATTGCTGCAGGAGATAAATGGAGACCGCTCCGAAGAGTGCGCCCAACAGGCCGCCGCGACCGCCGGCCAGGCTGGTTCCGCCCAGGACTGCGGCGGCGAGCCCCAGCAGTGCATAGGTGGAGGCGAGCGAAGACTGCGATGACTGCACGAGTGCGGTCAACGCAATTCCGGCGATCCCGGCAAACAGGCCGCCGAGGGTGTAGGCCAGGATCCGGATTGCCTTGATGTTCACCCCGGAACCGTAGGCGGAGACATCGCTCTCGCCGGTGGCCAGGAGGTTGCTGACAAAGGCCGTGCGGCGCAGCGCGAACCAGATCAGCCCGGCGACGCCGATCGTGATGAGGGCACCAGGGACGATGCCGATGCCCCCGGCAAAGACCTCTGTCCAGTTGTCAGGGGCGGCCACCGGGTTCTGAGCGATGGTCAGCGACAGGCCAACGAGCAGGAACAGCATCCCGGTGGTCGCGACCACCGGGTGCAGGCGGACGACGGCGACCAGGATTCCGTTCAGGGCTCCGATCCCGGCGGCCACCGCCAGGATGATGGGTGCCGCGAGGTGCCAGTTGCCCAGCCCGGCGGGAATGAGGATTGCGACGAACAGGCAGTTGATGAACGTGGCCAGTGGGCCGACCGAAATGTCGATGCCACCCGCGAGGATCGAGGGCGTGGAGGCGAATCCCACCAGCACGAACGGCGCCAGGGTGGCCAGGGTGCCGGGGAGGCGCGCGGGGGAGAGGAAGGACGGTGAGACGATCAGGTTCAGCACCAGCAGCACCAGTGCGAGAAGCAAGGCAAAGGCGAAAGGCCAGCGCTGGAACAAAGTCAGGACGCGGTTCATGTGTGCACCTCTGATTTCTGGCCGAAGTATGCGGCGACGATGGACTCGGTGGAGAGCTCGAAATGGGGGATCTGGGCAAACACGGATTGGTCGCGGAAGACCAGGACGCGGTCAGCGAGGTCGACAAGCTCGTCGACCTCGCTGGAGAGGATCACGACGCTCATGCCTTCGCCGCTGAGCCGGTGCAGGATTGCGTAGATCTCCCGTTTGGTCCCGATGTCGACCCCTCTGGTGGGGTCATTGAGCAACAGGACTTTGGGGTCGGTGGCAAGCCAGCGCGCCAGCAGCACCTTCTGCTGGTTACCGCCGGACAGGGTGGAGATGGCTTCGTGCGCGGCGCCGAAGCGCAGGGACAGGGAGCGGGCGAAGGCATCGAACCGGCGGGCACTGCTGCGGGTGTCCAGCAAGCCGCCGCGGCGGTCCTTGGCCAGGGTCGGCAGCGCGAAGTTTTCGCGGATCGACATGGACTCGAACAGCGACTCGCCGCGTCGTTCGCGCGGCAGGTAGGCGACCGCCAGGGCATCCCCGTTGCGCTCGGTAAGCTCCGCGGCGCCCTCGGGGAGGAGGCGGACGACGCTGCCGGGCCCACCGGCCACACCGGCCAGGCGCTTGATGAACTGGTCCTGTCCGTGGCCCTCGAGCCCCGCGAGGCCCACAATCTCGCCGGCGCGCAGCTCGAAGTCGATGGGTGCCGAGGCCGGCGCAAGGCGGACGGCCGCTCCCTGAAGGATGGTGTCCCCGGCATCATGCGGTTGCCGCCGGGTCTCGGCGTGGCCGGAGTTTCCGGTCATGTCCGCGATCAGCCGGTTGATGGACAGATCCGACCTCTCCACGGTGGAGACGCTGCGCCCGGACCGCAGGACGGTGACCCGGTCCGAGATCTCCGCGACCTCGTCCATGCGGTGCGAGATGAACAGGATGGCGGTCCCCTCGGCTGCGAGCCGGCGCATCTCGACGAAGAGCCGATCGCGGGAGCTGACATCCAGGGAGGCTGTCGACTCGTCGAGGATGAGAACCTTGGGCTTGCGCACGAGTGCGCGGGCAATGCAGAGGGCCTGCCGCTCGGAGAGCGAGAGCTGCCCGGCCGGAAGATCCAGCGGGATCGCGCCGGCAATGCGCGTCAGGACGTCCTGCGCGATTGATCGCTGCTCGGCGCGGCCCAGCCGGCGACGAAACGTTCCGTGGGACCCGAGCCAGACATTCTCGAGGACCGATTGGCTCCCCGCGGTGAGGACTTCCTGGAACACCGTCGCAATCCCCAGGTCCATGGCCGCTCGGGGCGATCTGCTGGTTACGGGGACGCCGTCCAATGTGACGGTGCCGGAATCCGGGCGGTGGACGCCTCCCATGATCTTGACGAGGGTACTCTTCCCGGACCCGTTTTCGCCCAGGAGCGTGTGGATCTCGCCCGGCCGGAGGCGGAGGTCGCCGTCGATGAGGGCGCGGGTGGCACCGAAGCGCTTGCTCACCCCGGTGAGCACCAGTCCGGATGGTTGGTTGTTCACGGCGGATCTCCTTTGAATGGCCGATAAATGTGTCGCAGGTCATATTCGAAACTAGACGAATCGTACCGCATGCATTTACTCTGATGCCATACGATACGAATCGTTCATTTAGCAGGGAGATTAATCAATGAAGAAGACCTCTTTCCCCCGTTTTACGCCTGTTGGCGCCGCGATTCTGGGGGCCGGCACCCTCGTTCTGACGGGCTGTTCGGCGTCGGCACCAGCGGCCCCGGGCTCCGCCGGAGGGGCCACACCCGGGCCGGCGTCGTCGGCGGCCGCCGGGACCTGCGGGTCGCTGCCGACGGGTACGGCGAACGATCCGAATGGCCTGCTGGCCGGTGTACCCAAGGAGATCGCCGCGGGCTACAACCTCTACCCCTACGAGATCCGGAAGTCGGCATGGGCCGACTACAAGTCGAAGAAGACTGACGGTTTCACGGCCGCGATTGTGGGCATGCCACCTGCCAGCCCGTTCATAGCCTCCATGTCGGAGGCGATCCGCTCGAGCCTCAAGGCCAATGGTGTCAAGATCGTCGGCGACTTCGCCCCGGACGACCCGTCGAACGTGCCCCTGCAGCTCCAGCAGTTCAACGAAGCTCTCTCGCTCAAGCCGGACGTGATCATCTACACCGCCATCGCACCGGAGCCTTCCGTGGACCTGGCCAAGGCAGCCCATGACGCTGGCATCCCGCTGGTCGCCGCCCAGATTCCGATCGATTCCGAATACGCCGTCAGCGTCACGAGGAACACCCCGCTGGCCGTCGCCCAGGTCACCGCCGGGACAGTGGGAGCACTCGGGGGCAAGGGGACCGTCCTGCGCGTCGAGGGCATCCCGGGGATCCCTGCCTCGACCTTCGCGAACCTGGGCATCGATGCTGTCCTGGATAACTGCCCGGAGGTCAAGGTCACCGGGTCGGTCACGGGCTTCTTCCAGCCGGCAAAGGCCCAGGCGGAGGTCCAGAAGTTCCTGGCGACCAACCCTGCCGGGGTTGACGCCGTTCTCCAGGCCGGAACGATGGGCGTAGGCATCCGCAACGCCTTTGAGGAATCAGGCATGGACGTGCCGCCGATCGCGGACGACGGATCGAGCCACGGCTTCTCCTCCTGGGCGCTGGCAAACCCGGACTACCCGTTCTTCGGCACCACGACCCCGTCCGTGCGCACCGGTGAGGCAGTGGTCGACGTGGCGCTGCGCATCCTGAAGGGCGAGGGCCCGAAGATCAACCAGATTGTTGAACCCTCGGTGATCGTCTCCCGGGAGAACCTTGCCAAGGTCGCGGACCGCTCGTGGGACCACAATGATCTGACCGACTTGGCTGGCGCCCCGGAGGATTACCTGCCTACCGATCGCCTCAACGAGTTCTTCGCACACCCCGGCAAATAGGGATGGTGCGATCCTTGAACACGAGAAGTGGGTCCACCGCGCGGTCTGCCGACAACGCGAGCCCCGAAAGCCTGACTCCGAGGCACTGGCTCTACTTCAGCCTGATCACGCTCGTTCTGCTCTCCGATGGTATGGACGTCACGATCGTCGCCCATGTCTTTCCGACGCTCATCAAGAGCTGGGGCGTCTCCGTCGGGGGCGGCATCGCGTTCGTGGTCGCTGTGGGTTTCCTGGCCATGGGCCTTGGTGCCGTTGTCGCCGGCGGCATGGCCGACAGGTGGGGACGCAAGACAGTGCTCATCGGCAGCGTGGTTGTCTTCGGCGGGGCCACCGCCCTGGGCGGAACATCTGGCGACTTCACGGCATTCGCCGGCTGGCGAATCCTGGCCTGCCTGGGGATGGGCGCTGCCATGGCATCAGGGAACGCCCTGCTGGCAGACCTGATTCCCGAACGGCGGCGCGCGGCATTGATCGCGACGGCCTACGCCGGAGTGGGTTTGGGGACAACGTTAGGTGCGGTTCTCGCCGGCGCCTTGATACCCACCTCGGGGTGGCGCCTGCTGCTCGTGGTGGCAGGCTTGATCCCCTTGGCAGTGATCGCTGTGCTTGCCGCCGTCGTTCCCGAATCTCCCGCGTTCCTCTTGGCCAAGCGCCGGGTGGACGGTGCAGCGTCGACGGACGGACGTGGTGCTGAAACATTTGATCCGGGTTTGAGGGTTCGGCCGTCACTTGCGGGGTCCGCGGTGTCGGTGCGGACCGTCCTGTCCCGTCCACTGGCCCCTAAGACCCTCCTGCTGTGGCTTTTCGGCTTCTTCTCCCTGGGCACCCAATTGCTGATCGCCCAATACATGCCAACCTTGCTGCAGCTGCCCAAACCGGGGCTCGACACCGTGCAGAGCAGCACCATCGTCGGGGTCTATGGATTGGCCAGTGTCGTGGGAGGGGTGGTGCTGGGAGCCATTCTGGCCCGGTTGTCACGCTTCCTGATCATCGGGATTGTCCTCGGATTGGCTGCGGTGATGTCCATCGTGGTTTATCTGCTGCCCGATCCGGGGTTCGGTTCCCTGCTGGTCGTATTGGGGATCGCCGGATTCATTTTGCCGAGCGCCTTCGGCCCCACGCGGAGCGTCCTGGCAGCCATGGCCTACCCGGCCGGCATGCGGGGTGCGGGAATAGGCGTGGCGGAATTCGGCGGACGTTTGGGAGCGGCTGCCGGCGGTGTTGCCGGCGGCACGCTCATCGCCGCCGGAATGGGGCTCTCGGGTCTGTTCCTGGTCCTACTGTTGCCAATCGGCGTGCTTCTTGGTTCCTTGACGGGGCTTCGTGCGCAGTCACGGCGGACCCCGGTGTCTGAACAAGCGGAGGTCGGTCCAACTGGCCCCGCGCCGGCGGAAGGAACCCCCGAACGCGCGGCCGCCATGGACTGATGGCTTCCCTGGTTATGGCTGTCCGTAGCCACGCATCGTCGAGTGCCGGGACGAACGGCGCACCGGTGAGCGATGCATTGCGTCCCTCGGATCATCCCGGCGCCTGATGCCAATGCGGGAACACGCTCATCACCAGGCTCGATGCGGAACCGAATACTTTGTCCCACGGTGGACGTCGAATCGACATCCACCGTGGGACGAAGCGTGCAGTTGTTTGCACCGCGAAACATGGTTACCGGCCCGGAAGCGGGGACGCAGGGCATACGGCCTCAGAAGAACATGCGGCTGCTGCCCCGTACAACACAGGCACACGCCGGAACTGGCTGCCGGCGTGTAAAACAAAGCGAGCGGTGACACGCCGTCGAGTCGCATCGGTCAGGACCGAGCCGTTGGCCCTGAATATTCCCTGGCAATCGATACCAGACGTACCGCCCTGCTCTCCATGCAATGACAAAACGTTCGGCCCTGCAAACTTACTGGGGAGCTTTAACAATGTTTCTTGCACTTCGGCGCCATTGCGACGCCTCGAACCCTTCGTCCCTTTGCTCCTGCGAATCGCGATCAGTGCAACGCTGATTGCCCACGAACTCCAGTTCGCGCCGGCGAAGTTCGCCGCGATTGTAGAGGGCGCGTGAGGACTTCCATTCCCTCTTCTGATCGGTTCGTACGTGACGCTTCTGATGTTCGTCGGCGGGAGCTTCATCGCGTTTGGTTTCCTCACCATGCCGGTGGTAATTCCGCTAGTGGTATGCATGCTCCTCGCGATCTTCATGGTCGAAATCAATAGGGGGTTCGCGCCCGCGGAAGGCGGCGGCATGCAGGTACCTGTTGCGTTGGTCGCGGGGTTGTTCGTTCTCCTGGTGACAGGTCCGGGACCGGTTTCCATCGATCGCCTGTTTGGCTGGGGACGGCGGATTGGCGCGGGAGGCCACCCCGGATACGCAAAGGCTTGCATCGATGCGCTGACCGAGCCGTTCCAGAAACGGAACCGAGGGCCCTTCGCAGGTGGATGTTGCTTCGACCCCCACCTTTGAAGGAGCCTTTGCCCGTGGGTGGGCTTCATCGCGAACACGGGGAATGGCTCGAATGCCCGGGGGGAGGGCAGATGGCGGGCGGGAAACGCCCGTTTTGCAGCTTCCGATTTCATAGTCGGCGAGCCAGTTGTTCACGGCGGCTTCCGGTTGGTCCGCGAAGGGTCGTCTACGAAGCTGTAGCGCGCTGGTGCAGGGAATATCCCAACTATCGACGAGCGCAGCCGCTTCGACAAGCCGCCGTCGTGGCGTCAACCCTCGGTTCGGGTGCCGCGTTGTGTCCGGCACTTTCGGTCACACGCAAAGAAGCCCCTTGGACCAACGAACCAGCCAGCCGGTTCAGTGGTCCAAGGGGCTTTGCAATGCCGGCACGCGGCCGGGCAAGGCTTAGGCGCTGACGCGTCCGCGCAAGAATTCCGAGTCCGGGGAATCGGTGACGGGCAGTCCCGAGGCTTCCAGGCTTGCGCGCAGCTGCTTCATGAAGCGGTCGGGAAGTCTGACTGCCGGCGGGCGCAGGGCGCCGCCGTTGAAGCCGGAGAGCCACTCCTGGTACTTCCACTGGGTGCGGTTGATGGAGCTGGTGCCCGGGGTGGAAGTGGACGATACAGCCATATTGGCGGCCCGGGCCGGCTGGACCTCCCAGTAGCGCTTCATGGCTTCTTCCCATTTGCCGGTGCGCGCCAGTTCGAAGGCCTTGGGGTAGTAGTCTCCCATCCAGTTCGTGTTCGCGGTGCCGGAGAACTGGACGTCCAAGACCGACATGAGGGGGATTATTTCGGCCTCGATGGGGCAGGAGATCACTACTTCATCGCGGAAGTGGTGGTACATCTCCATGACTCCGGGGATGCCCGGGTAGCCCTGTTCGGCCTTGATGGCGACGATGCTCGGCATCGCGTCGAGGACGCGGCGCACGAAGTCCACGCTCATGCCTGCGGGGTGGATGCGCTCGAAGCCCCAGGCGGGGAGCGGGAACAGCATGGTGGCCAGATCGGTTTCGTCGGTGAAACGCTTGGTGTAGTCGAACACCTCGTCGTACGAGGTCGGCCAGAACGATGAAGGGTAGGCCAGCAGCGCGCGGTCGGCGCCGGCCTTGGTAGCCAGGTTTGCTGCATGGATGTTTTCTTCCAGGGTGCCGAAGATTGCGTGGAAGAAGAGGGCGAAGTCCGGGCCGGCTGCTTCGCGGGCGATGGCTGTGATTCGGGCGTTCTCCTCCGGGGTGATATTCGCTTCGGCGATCAGCAGGGAACCCTTGTAGCCACGTTCCTTGAGCAGGAGGATGTCGTGGCGGATCGCGTTTTCGTTGATGGCAGAGAAGTCCGGGGTGAAGGACGGGTGCGTCACCGCGACGGTGCCGACGAAGTTCTCCCGGGCCCAGGAGCGGGCTTCGGATTTGGTGTATTCCACCATGTTGTTCTCCTTTATTGTCAGTGGGGTCTATTTGCGGCTGGTGACGATGCCGACGGGCAGGACGGTGCCGATGCCCTCGGCGCGGGCGCGGTTAACGAGCATCTCGGCAACAACGATGTCCTGCAGGCCGGAACCGGTCGACTTGTAGATACGGATCCCGTGCTCCGCGTCGATGGCGGTTTCGCCGGTCAGGACGGCATTGAGTGTGACAATGAGCGAATCGACATCGACGCCGTGTGCCCGGGCCGCGATCATGTCCCCGCTGCCGTGCACGACCTCGTCACGGGTGTCCACCACGACGACCGCGGCGCGGGCGATCAGCTCCGCGGGCAGCTCGCGTTGTGCGGGGGTCGTGGAACCGATCGAGACCACCGCGGCGTTCGGGCCGACCCATTCGGCCAGCAGCGTAGGGGACTCGTCGCGGGAGCGTGCCGCGCACAGGATGAGATCCGCGCCTTCCGCGGCCTCGCGGGCCGAGCCGACAGCTCGTGCGGGTGCGCCGAACGTGCCGTCGAACTCGCGTGCAAAGGCCTCGCGGTTGGCAGGGGTCGGACTGAACACACGGATGTCGGCGAACTCAAGCAGGTGGGAAAAGGCTGTCAGGTGGGAACGCGCCTCAAAGCCGGAGCCGATCACACCGACGATCAGCGGCCGCTGCGGCACGATCGTGGAGGTGCCCACGGCAGTGGTCGCTGCGGTGCGCAGGCCGGTGACGCGATTTCCGTCCACGAGAGCCACCAGATCCGCGGTGTCCTTGTCGAAGAGTGAAATCAGATAGCTGACGCGCAGGCCGTCCGCGAAGGACCCGGCGATTGACTTTGCGCCGAACAGTTGGCCGTTGGGCGGCACCGAGGGCATGATCCGCAACCATTCGCGAGGTGTCTGGGCGAAGATCCTTCCCGGTGTGCCGCCCTCGTCGTCGGGGGCCTTGTAGGCGGTGCGGATGGCTTCGATCGCCCCGGCCCAGTCCGAAAGGCTGGCGACGTCGGCGTCGGTGAGAAAGAGCGGAAGATTGTTCGGTAACTCGCCATTGGTGCTCACGGGGGCACTCCTTGGATGTCGGGCAGCCGGTCCACGGGCTGCGGGCGTGGGTGGATTTACTGAGTAGACCCAAATAGTATCCGATACGAATCGTATCCTATATAGTCGTGACAGAGAACACGTCTCCAGGAAAGGATCCCAACCATGGCAATCGCAACCGTCAACCCGACCACCGGTTCGACCGAAATGATCATTGAGCCGCACTCGGCCGAGGAAGTCCAGGATCGCATCGCGGAAGCCGCCGAAGCGGCGCGGCTCCTGCGCGGCAGCACGTTCGCCCAGCGTGGGCAGTGGATGCTCGCCGCGGCGGACATCTTGGAGGGTCAGGCGGAGGGCCTGGGCGAATTGATCACCGTCGAGATGGGCAAGCCGATTGCGCAATCGATTGCCGAGGTGCACAAGTGCGTCAAGGCCATGCGTTTCTACGCCGAGCATGCCGAGGAATTCCTGGCCGATGCCCCGCTGGCGGACCCGTCGTCGGTCGGCGCGAGCCGCGCCTGGACCCGCTACGAGCCGTTGGGGACGATCCTGGCGGTCATGCCCTGGAACTACCCCCTCTGGCAGGTCATCCGCTTTGCGGCCCCGGCGCTTATGGCGGGCAACTCCGGCCTGCTCAAGCATGCCTCGAACGTACCCCAGGCCGCACTCTTCCTCGACACACTCTTTGAGCGGGCAGGGTTCCCGCGCGGCTCCTTCCGCACTCTGCTGATCGGCGGCTCCAAGGTTGCCGGCGTCCTGGCCGATGCGAGGGTCAAGGCGGTGACCCTGACGGGTTCCGAGCCGGCGGGGCGCTCGGTCGCCTCCATTGCCGGGGACTACGTGAAGAAGGCCGTGCTGGAACTGGGCGGGTCGGACCCTTTCATTGTCATGCCCTCGGCGGACGTCTCGGCCGCGGCGGCGACCGCCGTGCGTGCACGGATCAGCAACAACGGCCAGTCGTGCATCGCCGGCAAGCGCTTCATCGTGCACACCGAGGTCTATGACGCGTTCGCCGCCGAATTCGTGAAGCTGATGTCGGAGCTTGCCGTCGGGGACCCGCTGGATCCCGCGACCCAGGTAGGGCCCTTGGCCACCCGCGCCGGACGCGACGAACTGGCCGGGCTCGTTGAGGACGCCCGCGCCCTGGGTGCCCAGGTGCTGACCGGCGGGGTCGTTCCCAAGGGCCCCGGCTTCTTCTATGCCCCCACGGTGCTCGCCGGACTCAGCGAAGAGATGCGGATCATCCAAGAGGAGACCTTTGGGCCCGTCGCTTCGCTCTACCGCGCCCAGGACCGCGAGGACGCCCTGCGGATCGCCAATCAGACCACCTTCGGGCTTTCCAGCGCGGTGTGGACCGCCGACGCCCACGAGGAGGAATGGTTCACGGCCAATCTTGACGCCGGCGCGGTGTTCGTCAACGGCATGACCGTCTCGCACCAGGAGCTTCCGTTCGGCGGGATCAAGCGCTCCGGGTTCGGGCGTGAGCTCGCCGCGGACGGCATCCGGGAGTTCTGCAACCTCAAGACCGTCTGGAAGGCCTGAGTCGCAAGGCTAGACGCGCATTCAAGCCCACCCGTGCCCTTGTGCGGCTAAGTGATGCATGTTACTTTTTATTCGAAACGATACGTACTGAACTTGAAGGAGCAAGATGGCTAACGTCAACGTCGACGTGGTAGTGATCGGGGGAGGGCCTGTAGGAGTCACTGCGCTGGCCTTGCTGGGGCGCGCAGGTCTGACCGCCGTCGGGGTGGAGCGTGATGTCCAGGTTTGGCCAACTGCCCGCGCCGTGCACTTTGATGGTGAAACCTTCCGCACCCTCCAATCGCTGGGAGTCGCCGAGCGCTTTGCCGAGGTTACTTTGCCGATGTCCTCCTTCCACATCGAGAACGAGGAGCGGGAAGTCCTGGTGTCCTTGCCCACGGGTCAGTTTGGCACCCAGGGTTGGCACGACGATCTCACCTTTCACCAACCGGACATCGAGGTCCTGCTGCGGGATGTCGTGGAAGAACTTCCCGGCGTCGAGCTCCGCCGAGGCACCAGCGTGCTCTCCGTGCGCAATGAGGGACCGGGCGTCGAGGTGGCGGTGCGTGACTCCGACGGCGCGGAATCCTTAATCCGCGCCCGCTGGGCCATCGCAGCGGACGGGGCGCGCTCGCAGACCCGCCAGGCGCTGGGCATCGAGTGCGAAAAGCTGGGCGAGGATGCACAGTGGCTTGTCGCGGACGGCATTTTGGAAGAAGGCCCCGGCCTGTCTTCCGACATGATCTTCCTGGGTCATCACACAAGGCCCGCCCTGTGGATCCGCCTCCCCGGCAAACGGGTGCGGATGGAGTTCATGTTGATGCCGGGGGACGACCCCGAGGAAATTGCCACCCCTGAGGGTGTGGAAAAGATCAGCCACGGCGTGCTGCCGGCAGACAGATTCACTGCAGACCGGCTGGCTATTTATACCTTCCGTGGGCGCATCGCACGGCAGTGGCGCGCCGGGAACATCTTCCTGGCGGGGGACGCAGCCCACCAGGCGCCACCGCTTTTTGGTCAGGGCCTATGCGCCGGATTACGCGACGTGGCCAACCTGGTGTGGAAGCTCGATGCCGTCAAACGCGGTGCGGCCGCCGACAGCCTCCTTGACACCTACGAGAGTGAACGCATGCCGCATGCACGGTTCTGGGTCGAGCAGGCAACCCGGGCGGCGGGCTTCATGCAAACCACCGACGCCGACACCGCGAAGCAGCGTGACGCCTTCATCCGCGCAAACCCCGCCGCATCCGCACCGATCTCACCCGCGCTGGGCCCTGGCCTGCACGACGGCGGCACCGACGAACGCGCCGGCCGGCTCGGCATGCAGCCGATCCTCGCCGACGGGGTACGCCTGGATGACATGGTGGGAAGCCGTTTCCTGGTGGCAACAACCCGCGAGCTCTATGCCGCGGTCCCGGCCCCACTGCGGGAACTACTTGAGGAACATGCCGACGTCGTGGTCCTGTTCGATCCGGCCAAGGTCGGCCAGATCCTTGCCGCCGCCGGCGCCCAGGCGGTCGTCGTTCGCCCGGACCGCTACATCCTGGGCCTCGGCGACACCCCCGAGGCCCTGGAGCGCCTCATCCGCAGCATTCCGCAGGCCGGCCACAACGTGCCGGCACGCATCTAAACCCACATCCGCGTCAAACGGACAGAACACAGGAGACCAGCATGGCATTCAGCCCGATCACACACCTGAGGCACTTCGACATCGCGGTGCCCGACTACCAAAAGCAGGTTGAGTTCTACAAGAACCACTGGGGGCTCACCGAAATGGAGAACGACGGCGGCGTGACCTACTTCGCCGCCGAGGGATCGCCAGAACAGTATTCGGTCCGCGTGCGCGAGGCCGAGGAGAAGCGCCTTGACATGGTCGCGTTCGGCGCGGCGGACAAGGCCTCGGTGGACCAGCTCGCCTCGGACCTCATTGCGAAGGGCGTGAAGCTCATTGGCGAACCCGATGACGTCAAGACCCTCGGTGGGGGATACGGCTTCCGCTTCTTCGACCTGGAGGGACGCACCATCGAGGTCTCCTCCGATGTTGAGGTGCGCAAGCACCGCAAGATCGAGGAACGCGAGGCGATCCCGGTGCGGCTCTCCCACGTGGTGCTCAACTCCCCGGAACCGGAAAAGATGCGCGCCTGGTATGAACAGCATCTGGGCTTCCGTCTCTCCGACACCCTGAACCACCCGCACATGGGCGACCTCTTCTACTTCATGCGCTGCAATGCACAACACCACTCCATCGCGATCTCCCGCGGCCCGCATGCCTCGCTGCAGCACGCGTCCTTCGAGCTGCGCGGCATCGACGAGTACATGCGCGGCAGCGGCAAGCTGCTGCGGTCCGGGTTCAAGAAAATCTGGGGCCCTGGCCGCCACAAGGCCGGGGACAACACCTTCACCTACTTCCACGATCCCAACGGGAACACCATGGAATACACCACCGAGCTGGATTCGGTGGATGAGGATACGTGGCATCCAAGCATCTTTGACACGCGCGACCCCGAGACCTCCGACCAATGGGGAACCGGCGGCGACATGGACGAATTTATCGCCCGCGAAATGTTCAACGACCGCGACAAGGGCCTGTTTGTCCCGCCACCGGTATAGCGGCAGACAATGACTAATGGAGGATTCATGGAAGAGGTACGCGTGAACGGATTCATGCTGGGCACTTTCGGGCACGACGGGGTGGAGTTTCCCGGTGTGGTCTTCGGGGACACTGTCGTTGACCTGCGCACAGTGGTGCCGGGAATCGCGCGGATCGGGGATCTGTTCGCCGGCTGGGACGCGCACCTGGATACGCTCGAGTCCGTCGACCCGGCAGCGGCCGGCGCGCGCCCGCTCGAGGGGCTGAAAGTGCTGCCTCCAGTGCAGCCGGTGGGCACCATCATCGCCGCGGGGGCGAACTACCGTGAGCACGTCCTGCAGATGAGCGTGGCCCACAAGCTCGGCAAAGAAGGCGCCGATGCGACGCAACTGGCCGCCGACGCCGCCGCTGAAATCGATGAGCGCGGCCGCTCCGGCGACCCCTACGTCTGGACCGGGATCCCCTCGGCGGTCTGCGGCGCCTACGACGACGTGCAGTTGCCGGATGTCGGCGGCAACGTCGACTGGGAACTGGAACTCGGCGTGGTCATCGGCCGCAGGGCGCACCGAGTCTCGGCCGACGACGCCTTCGACTACGTGGCCGGATACACGATTGTCAACGATGTCACCGCGCGCACGCTCGTCCCGCGCAACGACATCGCGATGATGGGCACCGACTGGTTCCGGGCGAAGAACCAGCCGACGTTCTTCCCCACCGGCCCCTACGTGGTGCCAAGGCGGTTCATCCCGGATCCGGCGAAGCTCCGGATCCGTTTGAGCCTCAACGGTACGCTGATGCAGGATGCTCTGGCAGATGACCTACTTTTCGACATCCCGAGCCTGATCGCCTACGCGTCCTCGATGGCCGTACTGCTGCCCGGGGATGTCCTCATCACCGGCTCGCCGGCGGGGAACGGTTCGCATTGGGGCCGTTTCCTGAGGGACGGCGACGTGATGGAGGCGGAAATCTCTGGTCTCGGTACCCAGCGTTCAACGGTCCGCGGGCCCAGCGGGCAGTTGCCTCCCTGGTATGTTGACCGCCCGGTCGCCGTCGCCGCGGCCGGCGGGGCCTCCTCATGAGCCTGCGCCAAAGCCACTTCGTGCCGCCGGTTTCCTATCTGCTGGCGGACGAGCTGGGATTCCTGCGCTCAGTGGATGTGGTGCCAAGCCGAACCACCTCGAGCGCGGAGCAGTTGCGTGCCCTGCTCGCCGCGGAACAGGACATGGTGGTCACAGCAATTGACAACCTGTTCGAATGGACCCGGGCTGGGGCCGACCTGCGCCTGGTGGCCCAAGTCGAGGCGACCACGCCGCTGGGCATCCATGCAGGCGGTGACGTGGAATCCATCGCGGACCTGGCCGGTTGCCGGTTCGCGGTGGACGCGCCCGACAACGGTTTCGCGCTGATCGCCAAACGCCTGTTGCGGGACGCCGGCGTCGAGGTCGACTACGTGCTGGTGGGTGGCGTGCGTGAACGCCTGGAGGCGCTGGTCGAGGGGCGCGTGGACGCGACCCTGCTCGGGCCCCCCTTCGACAAGCATGCTGAGCGGGCCGGGTTCCGGGCCCTTGCAGATGTCAACGCCCTGCTGCCCGGACTGCCGGGCCAGGGCTTGGTGGCCCGCGCCGATCTTCTTGGTTCCGCGGAGCTGGAAGACTACCTGCGAGCACTGGTGCGGGGGGTGGAGGCCGGAGCGTCGATGGCCGAGGCGCAGGGCATCGAGTTCCTTGAACGGCGCGGTTACCAAGCGGCGGCCGCGACGGCCTGGGGCACACGCGCCTGCACGCTCACCGTTGATCACCACGGCCTGGAGCTACTGACGGAGATTCGTCGAAGCCTGGGCATGCTTCCGCCCGACATCGGCCTGGAGGAACTCTGCGACGCGGGACCTCTCCTGAGGGCCACTAGGTCCGCCACTATCGGTAGCTGAGCTTCACCCCCACGTAGTTGCCTATTGCAACTCCACTAACGCAATACGATACTGTACGTATCGTATTATTCATTCAAAGGAGCACCATGAAACTGGGACGTATAGCAGTGCCCACGCCCGACGGCGAACAGATTCGACTCGTCGCAGCCCAGCCAGACCAGGGCCGGGTCATTGATCTCGCCCGCGCTTATGCCCTGACGCTTCAGCGCAAGGCGGCCGATCCTGACCGGGCTCGGGCGCTCGCCCTGGCCATTCTCCCCGGGAGCCTGGCTGCAGGAATCGGCGGAGGTGCGATCTTCATGGATGCGGCCCACGAGGCGCTTGCTGCTGCTGATGATGCTTCGTACGGCATCGACGAGGTCTCATGGCGCGCGGCTGTCGACTCCCCGGTCATACGCGACGGGCTGACGTTCGAGAAGCACATCCAGAACTTCCACCGCATTGTTGCCAAGGCCCAGCCGGCACGCTCGATCTACGATCGTCCGGGCTATTTCAAGGGCACCACTGCCATGTCCTACGGACACAACCAGGAGCTGCCCTATCCCGACTTCACCGAGGCCCTGGACTGGGAACTTGAGGTCGGGTACGTGGTAGGCAAGTCCGGCAGCGACCTGACCCCGGACACGGCGCTGGACCACCTCTTTGGCATCACCATCTTCAACGACTTCAGCGCACGCGATATCCAGGGCGCCGAAATGGCCATCGGCATGGGCCCGCAAAAGTGCAAGGACTTCGGCTACGGCATCGGCCCCTGGGTCACCACGATGGATGAAATCACGTCGATCGAGGGGTTGCGCGGCCAAGTCCGTGTCAACGGGGAAGTCCTCTCCGACACCAAGGTCGAGGACTTCGTCTACACCCCCGCAGAACTGCTGGCCTACGTCTCCATCTCCGACCGCCTGCAGCCCGGGGACATCATCGGTTCCGGCACAATGGGCTTCGGCGCCGGCGTCGAAATCGGGAAGTTTCTGAACCCCGGCGACGTCATCGAGTTGGAATTGGAAGGCGTGGGCACTTTGCGCACRCCGATTTCGACCGAACGCCACAAGGCCCCCTGGTGGCCCGAGCCCCGCACCTACCCGCACGAAGAATGGGTGGCGTGATGACCCGGCCCCCAGTTCGCCGCATCGTCACCGGACACGACGACCAGGGACGCGCCATCATCCTCTCGGACGGGGCCGCACCCAACCACTGGTCCTCGGACATGATCCCTGGATTCGGTGCCACCGTGCCCTGGCTGACCCAAGCTGGGATAATCGACCACGTTAGTGACTCGGATCCGGCAAGCGCCGATGCGGAAATCCCCAGCTTCCCGGCCCCGGGCCAGACGATCATGCGCATCGCCGACTTTCCGCCGGACTCCGCGTATCCGGACGAGGCGGGTTCGGTGATCTTCAGCGAGCTCGACGGACATGACGAAGCCGAAGCGGGAGCCGAGCACAGCGGCTCCAGGCACTTCTGGTTCCACCGCACCGACTCCCTGGACTACGCCGTCGTCCTTGAAGGTGAAATCACCCTGCTGGTCGATGAAGGTGAGGCGACCATGCGCGCCGGCGACGTGGCAGTGCAACGTGCCACCAGCCACGCGTGGTCCAACCGCACGGAGACAACGGCCCGCGTCCTTTTCGTGCTGATCGGGACCGAGCCCCTCACAGCGGCCCAGATTGCCGAGCGGCGCAAGGAAGCCTCGCAGACGCTGGAGAGGGCATGATCACCGACGCCCAGGCTGCAGACGGGGAGGTGATCTGGGAACCTGACCTCGAACACAGCGCCGAGACCGGCGTCGCCCGTTTCGCCGCCTTCCTGGGCGGCCAGGGCATCGAGATCGGTGCTGGCTATGAGGAGCTGTGGCATTGGTCGGTTGATGAGCCCGAACAGTTCTGGGAACTCTTTGCCCGGTTTGCGGGAGTCGAGTTCGGCGGGGCGGCAGGGCCGGTCTGCACCACTGACCCCATGCCGCACACGCGGTGGTTTCCGGGACGCACCCTTAATTTCGCCCGGCACCTGCTGCAGGGCCACGAGGGGACCGCACTTATCGGCATCGCCGAGGACGGGACACGCGAGGAGGTCACCTGGGATGCGCTGAGGCGCGAGGTGGCCTCCCTCGCCGCGCACCTTCGTGCCCGCGGTGTGAGCCACGGGGACCGGGTCGTCGGAATCCTTCCGAATGTCGCTGAGGCCGTCGTCGGGCTGCTCGCCGCTGCCTCGATCGGCGCGATCTGGTCCGTCTGCGCCCCGGAGTTCGGCCCCGGCGCGATCGTTTCAAGGTTCGCCCAGCTCGGTCCAAAGGTCGTCATCGCCGCGCCCGGCTACCGGCTCGGCGGGAAGGACCGGGACCGACAGGCGGAGCTGGGGGAGATCTTCGCCCAACTCCCCACCCTCGAGCACATCATCTGGGTGGGGCGGCACACGTCCGTCCCGAGTATCCCAACCCGGGTTCCCGCCGTGGACTGGGCACAGGCCGTGGCCGAACCGGCGGAGCTCGCCTTCGAAGACGTCGAGTTCAGCCACCCCCTGTGGGTCCTGTTCTCCTCCGGGACAACAGGCATTCCCAAGGGCATCGTGCATGGCCACGGCGGGGCGCTGCTTGAGGAAATGAAAATGCTCCTCATCCACTCCGACCTGCGGCCCGGGGACCGCTACCTCAATGTGGCCTCGACGAGCTGGGTGCTGTGGAACGCACTCGTCTCCGCACTGGGCGTGGGGGCGACGGCGGTGCTCGTCGACGGAAACCCCACCTTCCCGTCGATCGACCGGGTGTGGCAAATTGCCGCGGCCGAGCAGGTCGCGGTCCTCGGTGTGGGTGCGGGATTTGTCCATTCCTGCTCGAAGGCCTCCCTGGTGCCGATGCGCGACCACGACCTGGGTGCCCTGAAATCCCTTCAGGTCACCGGATCGCCGCTCTCGGCCGACGGCTACCGCTGGGTCTACGGCAATGTGGGTGACATCTGGTTGAGTTCGATGAGCGGTGGAACCGACATCGCCTCTATCTTCGTAGGAGGATCCCCGACACTGCCGGTCCGTGTCGGCTACATCCAGGCTCCGGCCCTCGCAGTGCGCGTGGAGTCGTGGGATGAAGCCGGCAATCCCACGACGGGCAAGGGTGAACTGGTGGTAACCAAGTCAATGCCCTCGATGCCGCTGAGCTTCTGGGGGGATGACGGCAGCCGTTACCACGAGAGCTACTTCGGCATGTATCCGGGGGTGTGGCGGCACGGGGACTACATCGAGTTCACGCACTGGGGCATCCTCATCCACGGCCGTTCCGACTCGACCCTCAACCGCAACGGGCTCCGGCTCGGTTCGGCAGATATCTACGCGGTGGTTGAATCGCTGCCGGAAGTCGCCGAGGCACTGGTTGTCGGCGCGGAGCTGGGCACTGACTACTACATGCCGCTGTTCGTCCACCTGGCCGGAGGCACCAAGCCGGGCGTGGCCCAAGAGGCGATCACCAGATCCATCCGTGAGAACCTGTCGGTCCGATACCTGCCAGACGAGATTGTCTTCATGCCTGGAATTCCGCATACCCGCACCGGAAAGAAGCTGGAGGTTCCGGTCAAGCGGCTTCTGCAAGGGGCGCGCCTGGAAACGGTCGCGGATCTAGGGTCGGTGGATGATCCCGTGCTGTTGGAAGAATATGCCCGGTTTGCCCTTGAACGGCAGACGACCTCACCCTAAGTGGCACCGCTACCGGCTTCCGACAGGTTCAGGCCGCCGTAATGGGCGATGGGCGCCGGGAAGTATCGAGGATAGAACATCAGACGACTCCACGGATCGCTGAATACGGCTCACCCCTCAAAGGAGAGACATTGGGAACCACGCCACTAGCAACACCTGCCAGTCAAGAAACGGCCGACGCCATCGGGCACAGCATCTCTCTGATCCGGGGCGAAGTTGGAGAGACGGCAGACCGCATCAATGAACAGGAACTTGCTCTCCTGGCCGCCCATCTCACCACCGTTAACCGGGTGTTTGTCGCCGGGGCAGGCCGCAGCGGCCTGGTTCTCAGGATGGCCGCCATGCGGCTGATGCATCTTGGCCTCACGGTCCACATCGCAGGGGACACCACCACTCCTGCGATCCGCGCAGAGGATCTGCTGGTGGTGGCCTCTGGATCCGGAACGACCTCAAGCGTGGTGAAGGCGGCAGAAACTGCGGCAAAGGCCGGTGCAAAGGTGGCCGCGTTCACTGCCAACATAGATTCCCCACTAGCTGCAGTAACCGACATGCTCGTGGTTATCCCGGCCCCGCAGAAAACCGACCACCAATTGGATGCTTCCCGGCAATATTCCGGAAGCCTCTTCGAACAGGTGCTTTTCCTCGCCACCGAAGCGGTGTTCCAAGCCCTCTGGGAGGAATCCAGCATTTCTGCCCAGCAGCTCTGGACCCGGCACGCCAATCTCGAATAGTAGAACCCAGACTGGCGACGACGACGGCGGCGGCGACCGACGCAGCGGAAAACACTAAGCAACCACTCACCCCTAAATTCCTTCAACCTAACAATTCCTAAAGAAAGAGCCGATCATGAAACTCCAAGTTGCAATGGACCTCCTCACCGTCGAAGACGCCCTCGAATTGGCCGCCAAGGTAGCCGAGTACGTGGACATCATCGAACTCGGAACACCCCTGATAAAGGCTGCAGGTCTCTCCGCTGTCACCGCCATCAAAAATGCCCACCCCGACAAAATCGTTTTCGCTGACATGAAAACAATGGACGCCGGAGAATTGGAGGCCGACATCGCCTTCAAAGCCGGCGCCGATCTGGTATCTGTCTTGGGCAGTGCAGACGACTCGACCATCGCCGGCGCCGTGAAAGCCGCCCGGGCACACGGCAAAGGCATCGTTGTTGACCTCATTGGGGTACCCAATAAAGTCTCCCGCGCCAAGGAAGCTCGTGCCCTTGGCGCCAAGTTCGTGGAATTCCACGCTGGCCTTGATGAGCAGGCACAGCCCGGCTATGACCTTAACGGGCTCCTGGCCGCCGGCGAAGAAGCGCGCGTCCCCTTCTCAGTAGCCGGAGGAGTGAACCTCTCGACGATCAACGCTGTCCAGCAGGCAGGGGCGGACGTGGCCGTAGCGGGCGGCTCAATCTACGGAGCCGCGGATCCCAGCCTGGCCGCCAAAGAACTGAAGGCCGCCATCATCTGACGTTTCCCTTCCATGACCTGCGGCGGCCCGCCCGTGCAAAACGTGCGGCCGCCGCATCCAGTCCACTCACAAGGAACCGGACCGATAGAAAGCGGGTATGCGATGAATGCTGGAGCCACGCTTCAGCCTCGGCCCACCCATCAGCCCATCCATCAATGGGAATACCTGAGCCTAGGCGACAGCGTAAAGGTGTGTCTGGAGGATCTCCAGTACGCCGGATGGGCAGAGGCGGTCGGAGACCGGGGGCATCTGATTTGGGTGATTGAGAACGGTACGGCTGACCGCCGACTGTTCCTGCGCGGGGATGGCGTCACACTATGTCCGATCTGACGTTGCTTCCCAACCCGACTCCGACCAGGTCCGCGGTACACGGTCAAAGCCCTTCCCTCCTGGCGTATTCGGAAGAGCGGCGCGAGGTGTCCACTGCTAACCCAAATCTTGTCGAGCAGTTACTGAACGAGGCTGAGTCGTCGCTCATCGAAGTGGCTTTGAACCGCCGGCCCGCCGGCATTTTGGTCACCCGCCATCACTCAGGCCGGTACGTCCTAGAGCTCAGTGAAGAAGTGCCGTTCGGGGAATCTCGGGAGCGGTCCGCCTGGTAAGAGCGCGTACCTGCTTCCGGAACCACGTGGTCGTTAGCCATGCATCCGTTCGAGAGCCAGCACGCAACGCAGCCTGAACCTAGGAGTAGTAGTTCAGCCGTGCTTCAATCCGTTGCCATGCCGTCCGGCCGAGGGCTTAATCCGCTTTGGGATCCGTGGGATCGCCGTTTGAACCGGATTGCCGTCCTCGCTGGTGCTCTTTGGAGTCACCGGTGACCTTGCCCCTAGGAGCTCATGCCGGCGGTGTCTGACCTGGCGAACCCCTTTGGCAGCGCATGGGGGTCCTGTGCAGGAAAACTAAGGCCTTAGGTGAAGCTGTGCCGCCGCCAGGATGCCGAAGGCGCAATGGAGCAAGGACGAGCGTTTCATGAGACTTTGGCCCTTGCGGGGGGTAATCCCCGTATGGCTCAGACGCTTACACGCAGTCTTCTTGAGACCGCGAGGGCCTACCACGTTGGGCCCGGAATGCGCCCCTATTTGTGCAGCAGTACCGAAATTACCGAGCATGCTATTTTGCTGCCGTCTCTGCGGGGACAGCGGCGGAGCTAGGCAAGCAATGCGTTGGCACTTGCAGTCCATTCGGCGTGCGGTCGTTGTGCAGTTCGCCTCGATTGTGATGCCAATATCTGCTGGACAAATGGGCTCCATTTGTCTGCAAGGCCCTCACATATGACGCACACGTTGTAGGGACTGGGCTTCTCATGCCTCAACATTTAGAATCGTGGCCACTGCTTCTAGCCGGGTCGAAGCGTGACGCCGTTCAGCTCTGGAGCTGTGCTGCTTTGAGTGTGTTGCGGAGGAGTTCGGCGATGGTCATCGGACCTACCCCGCCGGGGACTGGGGTGATTTTTGACGCGACCGTGCTGGCTGCGCTGAAGTCGACGTCACCGGTGAGTCCGTCCTCGGTGCGGTGGATGCCGACGTCGATGACGACGGCCCCGGCGGAAATGTGTTCGGCGCCGATCAGGTGGAGAACACCGGCTGCAGCTATCACCACCTGCGCCTGGAGCGTGGCGGCAGCCAAGTCCTTAGTCTTCGAGTGCGCTACGGTCACCGTGGCGTTCTTCTGCAGGAGGAGTTGTGCCAGCGGTTTGCCGACGAGGTCTGAGCGTCCGATGACCACCACATTGGCGCCCTGCAGCTGGACCCCCTCATTCTCTAAGAGAGAGATCACTCCGAGCGGAGTGCAGGGCCGCAGTCCCTCAACGTTTCGGGCTAGCCGGCCGGCACTAATAGTAGTAAGACCGTCGACGTCCTTTTCCCAGGGGATCCGGTCAATCAACGCTGTTGCGTCCAAGTGGGCGGGCAGCGGAAGCTGCAGCAAAATGCCCGACACTGCAGGGTTGGCTGCCAGTTCATCGAGTGCGTGAGCTACCTGTTCCTGGGTAGCGTCTTTGGGGAGGCGGCGGTGGTGGTCCTCAATTCCTGCCTGCTTGGATAGTCGGCGCTTGCTGTCGGCATAGACCTCGGATGCCGGGTTGTCACCAACAAGCACGGTCGCAAGGCCGATGGGCCGGCCGGTGGACTGTTTGAATTGCTCGACGTCGGTTCGGAGTTGTTCCCGGAGCCTCGTGGCGAGTGCTTTTCCGTCGATGATGTGGGCTGCCATGTCAGAAGACGATCGTTGTGTTGCCGTCGCGCATGACCCTGTCTTGGCAGTGCCAGGTAACGGCCCGGGAGAGCACGCTTCGTTCGACGTCGGCTCCGGAGCGCATGAGCTCCGCGGTGGATTCACGGTGGGTGACGCGGATGACGTCCTGTTCGATAATCGGGCCCTCGTCCAGGTCCTTGGTCACGTAGTGAGCTGTGGCTCCGATGAGTTTGACGCCGCGGTCCTTGGCTTTCTGGTACGGGCCGGCGCCGATGAAGGCGGGCAGGAAGGAATGGTGGATGTTGATCACCGGTACCTGGACATCGTCGAGGAACTCAGCGGAGATGATCTGCATGTACCGTGCCAGGACCACGAGGTCGACGTTTCCGTTCAGGAGTTCCAGGTGCCTGCGTTCGGCGTCCTTCTTGTCCCCCGTCACGGGGACGTAGAAGTAGGGGATGTCGAACGGGCGCACCTGGTCGGCCAGGCCGGGGTGGTTGGAGATGACCATGACGACATCCATCGGGATCTCTCCGCGCCGGTGCCGCCACAAAAGGTCCAACAGACAGTGGTCGGTCTTCGAGGCGAAGATCGCGACCCGCTTGCGCTTGGAAGCATCCGTCAGTTTCCAGTCCATCTGAAGCGATTCGGCAAGCTTCGCCTGAATATCGGCCTCAAGGACCTCTCGCTTGGCGGCGAAACCGGGAAGGTGGAACACGGTCCGCTGGTAAAGGGTCCCGTTTTCGGCGCCGGTTGTGAACTGGTCCAGGGACACAATGTTTGCCCCGTGCTCTCCCAACAGCTGCGTCAGCTGGGCGACAATGCCCGGCTTATCAGGGCAGCTGACAGTGAGTCGGCCGATTTCAGCGGTGCCACTAGCCGTAACGGGCTTGGCCGGAAGGGTGGTGCTAGACGGTTGCAAGAAGATCACCTCGTGAAAACGATAGGTTGAGTAATGGGTTCGCCGGACCAGGGAAACTCCTGGTCCGGCGGGCGCGCATGGTTTAGCGGCGGTCGCTGAGCGCCGAAGACGCGCCGGCGACTAGGTCGATTCCCTTTGGTTCCCTAATAAAGGCTGCGCCGATGTACGAGGCAATGCAGAGAATCATGATGTAGGCGGCGATGGAAAGCGAGCTKTGCGTGGCTCCGAGGAGCCACTCTGCTGCAAGGGGGGCGAAGGCCCCGCCAAGGATAGCGCCGATGGCGTATGCGATCGATATTCCCGAATAGCGAATCTCTGCCGGGAACATCTCAGCGAACAGGGCCGATAGTGGCCCGTAAGTCAGACCATTTCCGATGGTCAACCCCACCAGAGCCAGAAGGTAGAGCCACACGTTCGCGGCATCTATCAGCAGGAACAGCGGGACCATCCAGACGAACATCAAGATATAGCCGACCTTGACGGTCTTGATGCGTCCCCACCGGTCGGAAAGATGGCCGCCTACCATCGTGAAGACAAGCCAGCTCATGCCGGCGAGCGTGGAAGCCAAGAGTATTCCTGGCCTGTCCATCTTGTGAACCCGGATGGCGTAGGAGGAGAGGAAAGCAATCAGCAGGTAGCCGGCGGCGTTGCTGCCGATGAAGACCAGCGCTGCCAAGACGATCGCTTTGGGATTCCGTTTGATGAGTTCGCGCAGCGGAGATGCAGTCTCCCGTTTTTTGGCCGCCATTTCCTGGAATACGGGACTCTCGGAGACCGCGCGGCGGATGAAGTAACCGACAATAATCATCACGACGGAGAAAAGGAACGGTATCCGCCATCCCCAGGTCAGGAATTGTTCCGGGGTAGTTACGGACGTCATGATGAAGACGACCAACGTTGCCAAAATCATGCCGGCCGGAACGCCGATCTGTGGGTAGGAACCGAAGATTCCTCGCTTGCCAACAGGTGCGTGCTCGACAGCCATCAATGCGGCACCGCCCCATTCGCCACCCGCGGAGATGCCCTGAATGATGCGCAGGAGCACCAGGAGCAGCGGAGCAGTGATTCCGATCTGGGCATGCGTGGGCAGTATGCCAATAAGGGTTGTTGCAGCGCCCATCAGGATCAGTGTGGCGACCAGGACTTTTTTGCGTCCGAACTGATCGCCGAAGTGCCCGGCGATGACGGCGCCCAGTGGTCGGAATAGGAAGCTGATGCCCAGAGATGCCCAGGACACCATCTGGGCAAGGACGGACCCTTGACCCAGGGGCGCGAAGTACAGCTGAGCAAAGACGAGTCCGGCTGCTTGGGCGTAGATGAAGAAGTCGTACCACTCGATCGTGGTGCCGATCATCGTGCCGGTAAGTACACGCCTGTCTTCAGCCGTCATTTTCTCTCTTGCCCCGGCGGGGGCCATGACTGACATATTCGCGCTACTTGGCGCTGGGCAGAGAGGTCCCGGAGCCGACGAGTGCCAGCTC
>NZ_JBFUJJ010000035.1:0-46118 GCF_056401435.1 Arthrobacter sp. P4_F10 | reverse complement strand
TGTACTCCGCGCCCGAGTGGCGGWATTGGCAGACGCGCCGCACTCAAAAAGCGGTATCGAAAGGTGTGTGGGTTCGAGTCCCACCTCGGGCACAGCATAACCCCTCGTCAGAGGGGTTTTTGCTTTAACGTGTTGACATAGCTTGTGGTGGCGTTCCTCTGACGCTAGGTTCGCGGGCTGTGGCCCGGCCGCCGCGGTGGGCCTATTCAGGTGTGTGGGGTGGCGGTTCAGGGCCCTGGCTGGCGGGCCCTCCGCCTGCTGGGATGTAGGGTAATTTGTCCTCTTCTCTGGCGTGTTCTGGTGGCCCTTATCGGCCATACACCTTCATGTCCAAGGGGTGTGTTGACGACATGACCAAGAATGATTTGTCCTGGTTTCCCACCGTTCAGTTTCTTGCGGTCCAAAGCAATCCGGCTACGGCGGGTTTGTCCGGCGAATGCGGGTGTGGATACTGTCCACACTTAGGTCTGCTTTTTTCGTTGACCCTCAGGCTGTCTCCGTCTTTACTTCTCGGCCTACATAAGTTCATGCGGCCGCGAGTCTTCAACGACCTGATTCCCGTGAGACGCAAGGTTCTCGGGGGGAGCTGCAGGCGCAGGCTGTGGGGGGCCGGAGCGGTCGCACCGAAACAGGAGTTCATGCCCGCACGTTAGTGGTCGTGTTAGTGGATAGCTGGCCAGTCGCCACGTTCGCGATCAATTCCGCTCTCAGTACACCTAGGACGCAGGGCCCCCTTGGCGGTTAGGGTCTTTGCATGTTGCCCGAGGCCGACAACTCGAAGCTGACATCGCGGGGACGGGATCAACTGCGGCAGGAAGAATGCCTTCCGTGCTCCTTCCGTAACGGCAGCTAAGAGCCTTTCACGCGGAACGTCGCCGCAGGGGGATGTTTCCGGCCGCGGGCGATTGGGGTCTTGAAGGATCGCTGGGGAGTAAAGGGAAGCCTGACGACGTCAGATTAGGGTGTACCCCATGCTGACTACCAGGACCGTACTTCGCAGCTGCGGTCAGCAATGCACGTGCGTTTGTTCCCAACATCGGACCACGACGTTGGCCCTTGTTTGAACCGACCAGACCGCGGTGCCTAAAGTGATCCCAGGTAGGGCTGGACCGCATCGGGAAGTCGTCTCGCAGACGCTATAAGGGGGACAGATCTAATTCATATGTCTATCCGTACGGCACCATGGGAGATAAGGCGACGGGGTGAGGAGCACGCCACAAGCTCTTGAGCTGGCTGCCTGAACGGCAGTTTCGAGCGCCAAGATCAGCTGAGTCTCCTTGTCGGCAGAGTGTTGGACGAACAGGTCAGCGATGATCCTTTACAAGGTCTTATCCGTTCTTGTGATGAGTTTGCGGGGCATGCTGTTGTTTCCTTGGGATACGGGCCCAGGTACGAAACCGAGGCTGGGCATCATGTCGGTGCCTGGCTGGGGCAGGTGGGCGTCGCCGATAAAACCTGGTAGCTCACTCCGCGGCTGCGACCTGGCTGGCGACGCGGTATCCGGCGTCCTTCAGTTCAGTGGCATGGGATGCAATGATGACGTCGGCGAAATTGTCAGCATAGTCTCCGAGGTCGGGGTGGATTGAGCCGACTATGGCGTAGACGGGTTTTCCGGTGCGGCGGGCAAGGATCTCCGAAATGATCTTGCCTTGTCCCGTCTGTGAGTCGAGGCGGCCTTCGCCGACCACGATGGCGTCGGCCTCCGCTGCCGATCGGTCAAAGTCCAGGAGGTCCAGCACGAATTTTGCTCCGGGTACTAACGCCGCCCCGTACATCGACCACATGCCTCCGCTGAAGCCACCTGCCGCGCCGGTTCGTGGGACCCCGCGCGGATCGCGCGGGTAGTCCGAGGCTTGGGCGTTTAGCCGGGCGGTGAGCTGATCTACCTCCGTCGGTCCTGCGCCCTTCTGCGGTCCGAAGACGCGGGCGGCGTCCTCGAAGGCAGTGGTTACGTCGCTGAGCACTGTCACGGAGGCGCCGCGTAACCCGCCGCGCTCCTCGATCGCTGTGATCGCGCCGCTGCCTCCGTCGGTTGTCGCGCTGCCGCCGGCGGCGACGAGGATCCGGCGGGCACCGCTTGCGGCTGCGTGGGCCATCAGGACGCCTGTTCCGTAGGTGTCGGCCGTGAGGGCGTTCCGCTCTCCCGGGCAGGGTGCGGTGATGCCGCTGGCTGCGGCCAGGCCGATCACTGCCGTGCCGTTCGGGGCCAGCCCGTAGGAGGCCCGTAGCGGATCGCGCCAGGGGCCGACGGTGTCCACGCGGACCTCCTCGGCTCCGAGGGAGCTGCTCAGAATTTCGTAGGTGCCCTCACCGCCGTCGGCTACGGGGAGTTCGGTGGCGTCGGCGCCGTAGGCCCGGGCGCCGGCGGCGATCAGGTTGGCGACGCGGGAGGCGGTGAAGGTGCCTTTGAAGCTGTCGGGGGCGATGAGGATGTGCATGTTCTTTGTCCTAGAAGCCGACGTTGTCGCGGCCCTTGAGTTGGAGCATTTCGCGGGCTTCGTCCGGGGTGGCCACTTCGAAGTTCAGCGCTTCGAGGATGGTTCTGATGCGCCGGACTTGTTCGGCGTTGGTTTTGGCCAATTCGCCGGGTCCGATCCACAGGGAGTCTTCCAGGCCCACGCGGACGTGGGATCCCATGGCGGCGCCGATGGTGGCCAGTGGCATCTGGTTCTTGCCGGCGCCCAGGATGGACCATTCGTAGTTATCGCCCAGGAGGCGGTCTGCTGTGCGGCGCATGTGCATGAGGTCTTCCGGGTGGGCTCCGATGCCCCCCAGGAGCCCGAAGACGGACTGTACGAACAGTGGTCCGCGCGCGAGGCCGCGGTCGTGGAAATGCGCGAGGTTGTTCAGGTGGGAGATGTCGTAGCACTCGAACTCGAAGCGGGTTCCGTTGGAGTTTCCGATGTTAAGGATGGTTTCGATGTCGGCGAAGGTGTTCTTGAAGACCAGGTCGCGGCTTCGCTCGAGTCCTTCGCGTTCCCATTCATGCTCGAAGTCTTTGAAGCGGTCCAGCATTGGGTACAGCCCGAAGTTCATTGAGCCCATGTTCAGGCTTGCCAGTTCCGGCTTGAAGACGGAGGCCGGAAGCATGCGCTCCTCGACCGTCATGTGCGGGGATCCGCCGGTGGTGATGTTGATGACGGCGTTGGTGTTGGCTTTGAGCTTGGCGAGGATTGGTTCGAAGTGGGCGGGGTCCTGGGACGGGCGGCCGTCTTTGGGGTCCCTGGCGTGCATGTGGACGATTGCCGCGCCGGCTTCGGCTGCGCCGATGGCGGCGTCGGCGATCTCCTCGGCGCTGACGGGCAGGTAAGGGGACATCGATGGGGTGTGGATGGCGCCTGTGACGGCGGAGGTGATGATGACCTTGCGTTTGCGGGACATGATGATGCTTCTTTCGGGGAGAATGTTTTCCTGCAGGCACCGAGTTGAACGTCTCGGTGCCTGCAGTCGTGTTGGTGAGGAAGAAGAGGCGTGCCATGTCGGCGGTGTCTTCGTGACGTTCTGATGGACGCGGTGCGGGGGTGCGGGGAGTCCGCTGTCCGTGGGTCCGCTAGTGAACGGCTACAGCCTTCGGATCTGCCTTTTTGGAACCGCGTTTGAGTCCAAGTGTGAGGAGCGCGCCGATGATGCACATGCCGGCAACGAACCAGAGGCCGGCCATCTTCGACCCGGTGGCGTCCTCTACGAATCCCATGACGTATGGTCCGGTAAAGCCGCCGAACAGGCCCACGGTGTTGACGAACGCCAGGCCGGCAGCCAGGGAGGACCCGGAGAGCCGGGTCGTGGGGTAGGTGTAGAGGACCGGCAGCAGTGCGTAGAAGTTAAAGGCCGCGAGGCTGAAACCGATCAGTCCCAGGACGGGGCCGCCGATGGCACCGAGCGTGAAGCCGGCCGCAATCCCGATCATCGTCGTGGTGGTTATCAGCTTGGAGYGCGAACCGGTGGTGGCCAGCTTTGGTATCGTCAAGGCGCCTACAGCGGAGAAGACCCACGGGATGGCGGTCAGCAGGCCAATCTGGATGGGACTGAGCTTTCCGTAGGTGCCGATGACGGAGGGCAGGAAGAAGGCAAGGGTGTAGAAGGCAATCTGGTGAGTGAAGTAGATCGCAACCACGAGCAGGATCTGCTTGTCCTTCACGATGTGGCGCAGTTTTGAGTTACCGGCGGCCTTCGCGCCGGCCTGCTCTTCGGCGGCGATCCGCGCCTCAAGGTCTTCGGCCTCATCCCGGGTGAGGAACTTGGCGTCGGTGGGCTTGTTCGGCAGCGTCTTCCAGATGATGACAGCCAGGGCACACGCGGGAAGGCCTTCGAGGAGGAACATCCACTGCCATCCATGCAACCCTACGAGGCCGTCCAGGGTCAGCAGCAAACCGCCGAGCGGGGCGCCGATGATGTTGGCAATGGATCCGCCGAGCAGGAACATGCCGTTGGCCTTGGCCCGGTGCTCGAGCGTGAACCACTGGGTGATCAGGTACAGGACTCCGGGGAACAGGCCGGCCTCGGCAATGCCTAGCAGCATGCGCATGATGTAGAAGGACGTTTCGCCCTGAACAAACATCATGCCCGCTGAGAGCAGGCCCCAGGTGATCATGATGCGCGTGATCCAGAAGCGGGCTCCGACCTTGTGCATGATGAGGTTGGAGGGGATCTCGGACAGCGCGTAGGTCAGGAAGAATATGCCGGCGCCGATGCCATAGGCGGTTGCGGAAATGCCGAGGTCAATTTCCAGGCGGTCCTTGGCCATACCGATGTTGGTACGGTCGAGGAAAGCCATGACGTAGGCGGCGATCAGCAGGGGCATCAGGCGCCGGTATATGACCTTGTTAATGGTTTTGGGCGGCCTCATTGCCGTCCCGACGGTGTCAGTGGACATGGGTGTGCCTTCTCTTGTTAATGGGTTGCCCGGAAATGGCCGGGGAGTGTGCTGCTGTTACGCGGATGCCGGAGGCTTCAAGGGGATGCTGGAGCTGCTCCTGCTGGGCATCCGCAGGACGTGCCGATATGCAGCCGGTGCGCGCATATCGTCTGGGTGTACGTGGTTCGGGGGGACGCGATCTGGTCCAGCAGCAGCTCGAATGCCCGGTCCGCCATCTGCTTGACGGGTTGGACGATGGTGGTCATGCCGATCAGTCGTGAGCGGCTGTGCGTCAGTCCGTCGCTGCCAACGACAGCTACGTCTTCCGGGATTCGAAGCCCACGGGCCAAGGCGTGTTCCATGACCCCCATGGCGATTTCATCCGATCCGCAGACAATCGCCCGAGGTGGGGCAGATGAGTCCAGCAGCTGCTGCGCGGCGACCAGCCCTCCGTCGGCGCTCAGGCGCGTGCTGATTTTGCGCGGGCCACTGATGTCGGCGCCGGCCGCCGCCGCTGTACGGACGAAGGCGATTTCACGGGCCATGGAGGCTGTTGAGAATCGCGGACCGATCACGGTCGCGATCTCGGTGTAGCCATGGTCCAGGATGTGCTGCATGAGCTGGGACGCCGCCGTGTCATCGTCGATTCCCACGAAGTCGCCAGGGACGTGGTCCGCACGCCGGGAGAGGTAGACATAGGGAATGCGCCGTTGCCTCAGCGTGCGTAGTGCACGGGAGTCTTCCCGGAGAGCGCCGGCGATGATGACCCCGTCGACGTTTCGTGCCGCCAGCGTTGAGGCGATCTGGGCGAGGGATTCAGGGTCATCGAATGTTGTGGCGACGAAGACGTCGAACCCCTCGGCCGCCGAAGCGGTGATGATGTGCTGCGCCCATCCTGTGTGCATCGGGTTGGTGATGTTGGGAAGGATGAAACCGACGACGCGCGTGAGCAACGGGTCGGGCAGGCGGCCGTGGCCGGATGGCCGGTAGCCGAGTTCGTTGGCGATCTTCAGAATCTGCCGGCGTGTATCAGCCGATACGCCTTGGCGGCCATTCATCACATAGCTGACCGTGGCCGGTGAAACGCCTGCTGCACGGGCAACAGCAGCAGCAGAGATCTTCGCGGGACGCTGTGAATTCTGCACGGGCGTCACGGCTGCTGTAGCACCGACCATCGTGTTTCCTTTCAACGTCGTAAGGGGATTCCCAGCTGGAAGTCTTTGTGATGTCCATTACAGCCGGGCGAGATGGTGTTAAGCAACGTTAAGTAAAATGTAATGAAGCTTCGTTAGTTCTACGGCATGAAACCGGTCTGAGGAGGTGGCGCGCTGGACTCGCGGTGACGGCAGACGGGGCTCCGGCGGCGCTTATCCAGCGGGCCGAAGGGTTTCGCACTGTCATGCGGTCGGGCCGGAGATGTGTTGCCCGACGGCGTTGTCTTAGGGCGCGCTTCATGGGCGTGTAACGGGGGAGCGGACCTGAGGCGGCCGTGGCCTCGTTGTGGCTTAGGTCGGAGTTGGTTCGTGGAGCTGCCGGTGGGCCTGGGCCAGTTCCACGTAGCGGGTGGCGTTGGCTTGGACCCCGCGTATTCCTCGTCGGTCAGTTCACGTCGTACTTTGGCCGGGATCCCGGCGACGAGTGAACGCGGCGGAACTACGGCGCCTTCCAGTACCACGGCGCCTGCGGCTACCAGTGAACCTGTGCCGATGACGGCTCCGTTGAGGATTGTGGCGTTCATTCCGATGAGGCAGTCGTCCTCTACGGTGCAACCGTGGAGGACTGCGGAGTGCCCGACGCTGATGCGGTCGCCCAGCGTGCAGGGATAGCCGGGGTCGGCGTGGAGCACCACGTTGTCCTGCAGGTTTGTGCCCACGCCCACGGCGATCGCTGCAGTGTCCGCCCGGACGGAGACCCCGTAAAAGGCACTCGCTTCCTTACCGAGTGTGGCCCTGCCGATGATGGCGGCAGTCGGTGCCACGAAGGCGGATTGGTGGATATCCGGCTTGGTGCCGGCGAAGGGGTAGATGGGAGCCATTGGCCCTGAACCTCCGAAACGTTAAGGAATGTCTAAGGCGTCTCCGTGGCCCGGTGGCAGCCTGAACGATGGGACGGGGTTCGCCGGCGCTGTTGCAGCGACCGCTACCGCCGTCTGGCAAGCGCACAAAGGCGCATTTGTCATGCCGGGGCCTGGATGAATTCTTGGTCAGGGTATGGACCTGGACAAGAGATCTATGCGTTTTTGGAGAGGAACGGCGGCGGGCCGAGCCGTTCCTTGAGGGCCTTGAGTTCAGAGTAGGCCCGGTCCCTGTAATTGGCGATCTCTTGCGCTGCGGCCGGATCCATGGTGAGGAACCCCTGCCCGGTCTTGAGGCCAAGATGCCCTTCGGCGACTTTGCCCTTGAGGACTTCGGGCGCTGCGAGGCGGCTGCCGTAAGCACTTTCAATGCTGCGGAAGGAGTTTTCATAGACGTCCAGGCCGGCGATGTCAGCAATTGCAAAGGGTCCGAAGAAGGCCAGACGGAAGCCGAAGGCATTGCTGACGACCTCGTCGACTACCTCCGGCGTGGCCAGGCCCTCTTCGACCATGGATGAGGCTTCCTTGAACAGAGCGTACTGGAGCCGGTTGGCGACGAATCCGGCCGAGTCGGCGACGCGCGTGGCGACTTTGCAAGCCTTCTTCAGCAGCTCCTCCACGGCGCCGATTGCTTCCGGTGACGTGTTTTCCGTGGGGATGATTTCCACGGAAGGAACGAAGAATGACGGGTTCATCCAGTGCACGCCGAGGAAGTTTTGGGGCCGGGTGACGGACTCTGCCAGGGTGCCAATGGGAATGGCCGAAGTGTTGCTGCCAATAACGGTGTGCGGGCCGGCTGCGTTGCTGATGCGTGCCAAGGTGGCTTGCTTGAGGTCAAGGATCTCCGGAACTGCCTCGCTGACGTAGTCGGCTCCTTCGACGGCGCTTTCGATGCTCTCGGCGGCTCGCAGATTGGCCACCAGCAGGTCATGGGCGCCCTCAGGGAACAGTCCCCTCGACTCATAGTCCTTGCCCTCTTCAACCAGGCGGCGCACTGAGTTTTGGGCGGCCTCGGCCGTGACATCCGCCAGGGCGCATGGCAGGCCTGCCAGGGCCAGGGTCTGCGCAATCCCTCCACCCATGTATCCGCCGCCGACGACAGCAACTTTGGTAATTTCAGTGGGCATTCGAACTCCTTTGTATAGCCGGGCATGACCCGGTTCCTGACTTTTGATTGCCGCAATGAATGGGCAAGGCCGTCAGGGCGTTTTCGGCAGCAGCAGCCGCTTGCTTGGCGGTATGCCGTGCCGTAGGTAGGGGTCTTGGAGCCACGTCGATGTGGGCACCCGGACGATGACCTCGCTCGCTGGCATGTCCGTCTGCTAGGAGCGTAGAGCGGGGACCGGTGGTAAGCAACGTTAAGTTCGGGGGAGAGGATCCGACCCGGCGGGGCATGGAGGCGTCACTTGGTTCCTGGCGCGGACGCCGAACACGCTGGCGGCTCGGGAGCAATAAGGGGCTAGCAGGCTCAGCGGGGACGTCCCTTTTTTCGGAAGCTGAGGGGTCTGTGTGATCATCGCTTGATCTTCTAAGTTGTCCCGGCATTGATAAGTCGCCGGGGTCTTTTCGGGGTGGTCTGACGCTCAGGTTGGCCACTGCCGGATTCAGATCCAGTTGGTTGCTTCCGGTGCCTGGCCGATGACTGCGCCGTTCTGTTCCGGTGACGCCGCCGTTGCCGCCGCGGCCGGGGGCCCACCGGGTTGGGTGATAGCGGCGAGCGGTCCGGAGATGACCTGGGGTGCTGCCGCCTCGGTGTTGCTGAAGGTCATCGTGCTCGGCTGGTCGGTGACTTTCACCAGCACTCCGGTGTCGGCTGCCGCAAACCTTATTGAGGAATCACTCCCTCCGCTCAGAGGCCGTACGGGCCAAAACGGGCAACTGCGACACCAGCGGCAAGGATGCCCAAGACGAGGTTGATGATGACGTTGGGCGTTTCGTGGCGGCGGCCGTGAGTGATGGCAGCGCCTGCCATGAGGAAGAAGAGCCCGGCCGCGGCTGTGGGCACCAGCACCGTGGCTATTCCCAGTAGTGCCGGCAGGATGAGGCCGAGGGCGGCGAGGATTTCGAGTGCGCCGATGCGCTTGACGGCGCCGTCGGAGAAGTCTTCCACCCAGCCTTGGCCGGCGGCCGCGAGCTTCGCCTTGGGTTGGGCAATTTTCATGGTTCCTGCGGCAAGGAAGAGAAGGGCGAGTACGGCGGTGATGATCCAGAGGGCGACGTTCATGATGTTCTTCTTTCGTGAGTCACAGGGTTGTTCGTGGCTGGGGCCGTCATGCGACTTCCATCGCGTTCCGGTGGTCGGCGAGTATTTCGCGGACCATCGGCACGACTTTGCTCCCGTAGAGTTCGACGGCTTTGAGGCGTGCGCTGATTGGCTGGGCTCCGGAAGTGAAGATGAGGTCGAAGCGGCCAACGTCCAGTGAGGCCACGRCACGGGCGATTCTCCTGGCGACGGTCTCCGGTGAGCCGATGTACATCGAGCCGTTCCGGGTTTCGGCCTCGAAATCTTCGCGGCGGACGGGCGGCCAGYCGCGGAGGGCTCCGATGCGGTCCCTGACCACCTTGTAGTGGGGCCAGAAGATCTCTTTGGCTTCGTCGTCGGAATCCGCAATGAACCCGGGGGAGTGCATTCCTACCGGCCACGCCGTCGTGTTGAAGTCCGCGGCAGCCCGTTTGTAGAGGTCGATGAAGGGCGTGAACCGTTCGGGCTGTCCGCCGATAATGGCGAGCATCATGGGGAACCCGTATTTCGCCGTGCGGACCACTGACTGGGGCGTGCCGCCGACGCCTACCCACGTCCGCAGACCGCCCTCAGTCTTGGGGTAGACATCGGCATCAACCAGCGGTGCACGCATGGTGCCTTTCCAGGTCACGGGTTTCTCGTCAAGGAGTCGTGCGAACAGTTCAATCTTCTCCTCAAAGAGCACGTCGTAGTCTTTGAGGTCGTAGCCGAAGAGGGGGAACGACTCGGTGAAGGAACCCCGCCCCAGAATGACCTCGGCGCGGCCGTTGGACAGCGCATCCACTGTCGCAAATCGCTGGAAGACGCGCACGGGGTCATCGGAGCTGAGCACCGTCACGCCGGATCCAAGGCGGATGCGTGAGGTGCGCGTGGCCATGCCGGCCAGGACAGTCTCGGGGGCCGAGACTGAATATTCCGGGCGGTGGTGCTCACCGACAGTAAAGGCATCCACACCCAACTGGTCGGCCAGCACGGCCTCGTCGACCAACTGCCGGATCGCACGGGCATGGCTGACTGGTGCGCCCTGGTCGTCAACAGGGACGTCGCCGAAGGTGTCCAGGCCAAAGATCACTTCGCTCATGGGTCTCCTCTAGTTGATATGTCAATTACTTAATTGACGCGTCAATCATCACCCCGTATGGTTGACATGTCAAACGAAGACGAGGTGGTTATGGAACAAAGCGGTAAGAGTGCCCGGCGGAGTCTTACTCCGGATGAACTGGCCGTATGGCGCGAGTATGTCGAGACGGCAGAGGCGATAAGACAGGCTTTGGCGACGGGACTGCAGGCCACCTCCGGCGTTTCCCCGGGCGACTACGCGGTGCTCCTGGCCCTGAGCGAGTCCGAAGGACACCGTTTGCGATCCTCCACGCTCGCCGCGGGTGTCGGATGGGAGCGCAGCCGACTTTCGCACCACCTGGGTCGCATGGAATCCCGGGGGCTCATTCGACGGCGTAAGTCGGGTAACGACAGCCGTGGCGCAGAGGTGGAACTTACCGACGACGGAGCACGGACTTTCCGCGCTTCCTCAGCGCCGCATCTTCGGCTCGTCCGCCGGTTCTTCATCGAAGCCCTCACGCCTGAAGACCTCGAAGCCGTTGGAAAGGTTGCAAAGAGCTTGCGCCGCCACCTGAACGAACTCGCACATGAACGTGGAACCGACCAGGGCCTAGCCGTCGTCGAACCTTCTCCGGGTGGCACCATTTAGTCGAAACCCGTGCGGTCCTCGACGGTCCAGGCTTCGTAGAACTCGGCCTTTCGTAGGGTCTTCTGTTGCGTTCCGGAGGGTGGAGTCCGGATCAGCGTCGGAGGACGCCCGCCATGGCTTGCGACTGATTTCCTGTGGAGTTGCGGCGGCGATTGTTTTGTATGGCCGTCTGCTGTTGCGGGTCGCTCTGGTGGAGGAATCACCGCTGGGTGTAAGGGGCCGGCGGGCAACCCGGGTCCCGGGCAGGGAAGGAGATTGTTGCGGGGAGATAAGCATAATGTTGGACGGTGAACAGTATGAAGGAATTCGGCTCCGGCCAAGAGGCTGCCAACGATCATCGCGTCCTGGTCTTCGGGCGCCTTCTGGGTGCGGCGAACCGGCTGGAGTTTCTTCTTGGCCGCGACCTGGAGCAGGAGTTCGGCATCAGCCATTCCCTTTTTGAACTGCTTCTCCTCGCAGGACGGGCGGGCGACCAGGGAATCCCGGTGCGTGACATCGCCCAAGCGAGGGTGTTGACGTCAGGCGGAGCCACGCGGTTGGTGCAGCGCGCCTCAGCGCTGGGCCTTATTGAACGGGAGAGCTCCGTTTCCGACGCCCGTGTCCAGTTGATCCGCCTCTCGGCGCACGGCGAAGACTTGCTCCTCAGAGCCGGTAGCCGCCACGTGCAGAGTATCGAACGGTACCTGCTCGACCTACTCTCACCCGCAGAGGCCGAGGTGTTCTCGGAGGCCGTCAAAAGGATCAGCAAGAATGCTGCGCAGGAATTGCCGATCATGCCGTGAACGATTGGGCATAACTCCCAACAATAGCTGACTAGTCAGCTATTGTTGGATCTGAGTGAGCGTGCATTGCGTGACTCGCTTCGGGGCGTTCTCGAGGGCATCCGAGAGAGGTTAACCAGTAATGTCACTGAATTTTGAGGTCTTCGATCTCGACTTCCCCGCAGGTTCACCAAACAAGTCGGCAACGTTGGTTATCGGCCCGTCCAAGGCAATGCTTGTGGACGCAGGCTTCACCCGGGCCGACGGCCACCGTCTCGTTGCGGCCATCTTGGACTCCGGCAAAGAGCTGGAAACCGTCTTCATCAGCCACGCCGACCCGGACTTCTACTTCGGCCTGGAAGTCTTCGCCGATGCGTTCCCGGATGCCACAATCCTGGCGACCCCGATAGTCATCGAGCACATCCAGGCGACATTCGAGGGCAAACTCAAGGCCTGGGCAGCACTGGGCGCCAACCTCCCGACCCGCCTGGCCGTGATCGCGCCCCTGAATGCAGGCGCAATTGAACTCGACGGGTACCGCTTTGACCTTCGCGGCGGCTCTGACCTGCTTCCTGACAGGCACTACCTCTTCAACGCTGATCAGAAAGCAGTGGTCGGCGGGGTCCTGGTCTTCCAGGAAGAACACGTCTGGACCGCAGACACCCCCACCCCCGAACAGCGCTCGGCATGGATCGAACTCCTTGACCAGATGCAGGCCCTGAACCCACAACTCGTCATAGCGGGCCACCGGCTGCCCGGAACCGCCAACGATGCCACGGCCATCGATTACACGCGGTCCTACCTCCGGGAATTCGAAGGGATACTTGCCCGCTCAGCCGATGCCGCCGCCGGCACGGCCGCCCTGATCGAAAGCTACCCAAACTCCGGAATGCTCATCGCACCGCAAATCGGAACCAAGGTCGCCAAGGGGGAAATGACATGGGGCTGAATGACGCCGCTGAACCTGCCCGCTCAAGCTCGCCTCGGGACGTCATCCGCCGTCAGTATCTGGCCTCAGCAGCAGGTGACCTCGAAGCGCTCCGCGCCACGATGGTCCCTGATGTCGAATGGACGGAGATGGCCGGCTTCCCCTTGCAGGGACCTACCGCACGCCCAACGAAGTGACCTCCAACGTCATGGAAATTCTCGGTAGAGACTGGGAGGGGCGGGCGGCCCACGACGACACCTACATCGTCGAAGGTGAAAACGTAGTGGTCCTCGCCCGGTACACCGCCAGGCACCGGGCAACCGGGAAACCCTTGACCGTCCGGGTGGCCCACCACTTCATCGTCCGCGGCGGACTTATCGTACGCTTCGAACAATTCGTCGACACCGCAAGGGTTGCCGAAGCAGGCCTGCCCGGGGACCGCTGACCGAATCCGCATAGGCCTGACGGCGACAACGCCAAAAGAGTCGGTGCCGTCAGCATTTCCTTACCGCCCACTGGCATCAAGACCACCGAGTGCGCATGTGATCGGTTGGCAGAGTCACCAATACATACCTGCATGTGCCGGGTTACAGCCAAGACGCGGTTCTCGTCCCTAGGGCTCTCACCGGAAGCCGAGAGCAGTCCTCACTGGTTCTGCAATGAGAGGAAGCCCTTGCACGCGGTTGATGCCACGCGGTACGCAAAAGCCTGCATTGTGGTGAGGGGCTTCCTCGTTGAGCGCGGCACGCGGCCCGGCTCCGCGTCCGGTCCTGAACGCGGCGGGACGACCGTTCGCCCAGGAACCGACGGTCGAAGATAGTCCGTGGCCGCGGGCCGCACTCCCATCGGTCCGTCTCGGGTCCGGAGCAGTAAAAGCAGTCAGCGTCCCCACGCCGGCGCAAATGCTCTGGTCTTCGGCCAGCATCCCTCGGGACGCTGAAGCCCGGCCCGCCTCAGCTTCAGGGGCGGGCGAGTACATGGTGGTCAATGAGATGGTCGGCGATCGACATGGCCGAGGTTGCCGCCGGTGACGGAGCATTGCGCAGTAGCGTGACGGGTCCGACCTGGTCGATGGCGAAATCATCCAGGAGCGAGCCATCACTGGCCCATGCCTGGGCCCGGACACCAGCGGCGGTTTTAGCGGTCAGGTCGGCCATCTCGAGCTCAGGAATAAACCGGCTCGCTTCCTTGAAGTAAAGCGGTTTGATGAGGGACGCGGCGATTTCCTTGGCTCCCATCCGCCAGTGCTGCTTCGCCAAGGTGGGCGCCCCTGGCCAGGTCGCCGACGCCCAGGTGTCCTTGAGTGAGATGGTCCGCCAACCGTAGCCTTCGCGGGCCAAGGCTGGGACAGCGTTGGGACCAACGTGGATGTCGTCATAGACGCCCCGGGTGAAGTGAACGCCGAGGAAGGGGAAGCTGGGATCAGGTACGGGGTAGATCATGCCTTTGACGAGGTGCTGCTTCGCCGCTGACAGAGCCCAGTATTCACCACGGAAGGGCAGGATTTTGGGTGAGGGGGAGGCGCCTACGAACTGGGCAACCAGATCGGATTGCAGTCCGGCGCAGACAATGAGGCGGTCGAAAACTAGTTCTGCTGCGCTGGTGGTTACCTGGACCTTGCCGTTGGCATGCGCGATCCGGGTGACTTCGTGTCCGAGGAGTATCCGGCCGCCGGCTTGGCGGATGTCCTCGGCCATGGCTTCAGTAATTGCGGCGTAGTCGACGACGGCGGTGTGCGGGGAGTGCAGGGCGGCGACGCCGGCAGCGTGTGGCTCAATTTCCTTGATTTGTTCGGCGTTGAGGCGGCGCAGGCCGGGCACGTTGTTGGCGACCGACCGTTTTTCGATATTCTCCAGTGCGGGCAGCTCTTCTGCTGTCAAAGCTACGACGAGTTTGCCGACTTCCCGGTAGGGGAGGTTCTTTTCCAGGCAGTAGTCGCGGGTGAGGTGCCTGCCGCGGGCGCACAGGGTCGCTTTGAGCGACCCCGGGGCGTAGTATAGCCCGGCATGGACCACGCCGGAGTTGTGTCCTGTCTGGTGCATGGCGACGCGGTGCTCTTTTTCCACTACCGTTACCTCGCCCATTCCTCRCTGGGTGAGGGCGCGGGCGATTGCGATGCCCACGATGCCTCCGCCGATGATGCCAATCTGTTCGGTCATCGTTGTCTCTGTTTCTTGTCTGGCTCCCCTGCGGGGATGCGTTTAAATTTGTGTGTTAATGCACAGGTCAGCTGGCCGTCCAGCCGCCGTCGACCATCAGTAGCTGGCCGGTAATGTAGCTGGATGCGTCGGAAGCCAGGAACACCGCGGCGCCGGCGAGTTCTTCCGGTTCGCCGAATCTGTTCATCGGTATCCGCTGGAGCATTCGCTCTTTCCGCTCAGTGTCGTTGAACACGGCTTCTGTGAGCTTGGTCCGGATGTAGCCGGGCCCCAGACCGTTGACCCGGATGCCCCGTCCGGCCCACTCGAGGCTGAGGTTTCGGAGAACTCCGTATATCCCGGACTTACTGGCCGTGTAGGCGACAACGGAGGGCAGGGAGAGCTGGCTTGAGAGCGACCCTATGAAGATGTGGCTCCCGCGGCGGCCTTTTTCAAGTTGGCGTCTTCCGAGTTCCTGGCTGAGCAGGAACGGGGCGGTCAGGTTGATGCTGATGACGCGGTCCCACTCATCAGGGTCAAAAGACTCTGCCGGTTCGCGGTGCTGCACCCCGGCGGCATGGACGACGACGTCGATTCCGCCGCCCAGCCCATTTTCGACTTGGTCGAGTAGCGGCGCTGCGGCACCCCGGACCGATACGTCTGTAGGGAACGCAGTGGCTGCTGGTCCGATTGCTCTTGCCGCGCTGTGGAGTTCGTCTTCGCTGCGGGACACCAGCGCCACTTGAGCGCCGGCTTGTGCGAGTCCGTTGGCGATGGCATATCCCAGGCCGCGGCCGGCGCCTGTGACAAGTGCGCGCTTCCCTTCAAGGGAGAATTGGTTTCCTTCGCTCATTACTGCGTCCGGATCGCGGCAGTTTTGATGCGGGTGTAGAAGCTCAGCGCTTCAAGGCCCTGCTCCTTGAAGGGGGAACCGGAGTCCTTGAAACCGCCAAAGGGGTGGTGGATGTCCCAGCCGGTGGTGGGCTGGTTTACCGAGACCTGTCCGGTGTCGACGCTGTTGATGAAGGCAAATGCGTGGCCAAGGTCTTTGGTGAAGACGGCGCTGGAGAGTCCGTAGGCCGAGTCGTTCACCGCGTCGATGGCTTCTTCTACAGTGTCCACGACGGTCATAGCCAGCACCGGCCCGAAGACCTCGTCCCTCCAGATATCCAGGTCGGTTGAGATACCTAAAAGTGTTGGTTCCACAAAGGCGCCGGTCTGGCGTTGTTCCTCTCCGAGGGGAGCGGTGGCAATGACTTCGGCGCCCTGGCGGATCGCCGTTGAGATGTGGGCTTGGATCTGCTGCTGCGCTTTTTTGCTGACGACGGGACCGAGGCTTGCGTCCGGGGTGTTCCCGCTGGCAACTTTGAGTTCCGCTACGGCGGCCACCAGTTTGCTGCGGATCTGGGTTTCGATGCTCCGCTGCACGATGAGGCGGCTGGTGGCGGTGCACCGCTGCCCGGCCTGGGCGAAGGCGCCGGCGATTATTGTGGGGACGGCTGCGTCCAGGTCGGCGTCTTCGAGGACGACTGCCGCGTTTTTTCCGCCCATTTCGGTTTGCACCCGAATGCCTGTCCCGGCGAGTTCCTTCTGCAGCTGTACTCCGATCTCAGTCGATCCTGTAAACGAGACTGCACGCAGCCCTTGATGTGATGTGAGCTTCTGCCCAATGTCCGCTCCGCGGCCTGTGACGGTGCCGAGCACGCCGGCAGGAAGGCCCGCCTTGTGAAGAAGTTCGGCGAGCTTGAGCGCGATGATCGGTGTTTCGCTGGCCGGCTTGAGTACTACGGCGTTGCCGGCTAGCAGCGCGGGGGCGAGCTTCCTCGCCGGTGTCAGCAGGGGGTCGTTCCACGGTGTGATGAGGAGGACGACGCCGATTGGTTCGCGGATCTGGCTGGCGAATGTGCCCGGGCGGGCGTCGGGCAGGTACTCTCCGAACGGAAGCCGGGCGAGGCCGCCGTAGTATTCAAAGAATTCGGCCGACTTCCCGACTTCGCCCGTGGCTTCTGCCCGGGTCTTGCCCATCTCGGTGACGATGGTGGCAACCAGGTCCTCCGAGTGCTCCCGGATCAGGGAGGCTGTGTTCAGGAGAATCCGCCCTCGCTCCAGGTGGCCGGTCTTCTTCCATGTCTTCGCGCCCTCGGCAGCGGCGTTGAAGACCTCGTCCAGATCGTTCGGGCCCATGGCTGGGACCTGGCCGATGATGTCGCCGTTCGTGGCCGGGTCCGTGACATCCAGGGTTGTTCCCAGGCTGGCGTGGACGAATTCGCCGTTGACCAGGTTCTTAACTAGTCCGATCGTCATCTTGTCTGCTCCTGTGCGCTTTGTGCTGTTGTAGTGTGTGGCCGTGGTCATCGGTTCACCGTGGCTGCTTGGGCCGTAGCTTCGAAGGCGGCGGCCAGGTCGCCTGTGCGCATTGCGGATACGAGGCGCTCCAGGGATTCTTCTTCCAGTGGTTCGGGGTTGGTCGGCCTGGGGTATTCCCGGACGCAGCGCTGGGCTATGGATGCTTCGGCGTGCTCCGGGATGTTCGCTTCGTCCAGAGTGGTCGGCAGTCCCAGCCGCCTGGACAGATCAAGGATTTCCTGGGCGGCGGTGTGCAGGTCTTCGCTCGTTCCTCCGGTGATGGCGCGCGCCAGCGCTGACGCCAGCATGGGATCAAGGTTCTGGTTGTAGGCGATGCAGTAGGGCAGCGCGAGGGCGCAGGAAGTGCCGTGCGGCATGGGGTTTTCATAGGACAGGCAGTACGCCAGCGAATGGCCCATCACTACGCCTGCGTTCAGGGCCTGGCCGGCCAGGTGCGAACCCCAGAGGCAGCGCGCGAGGGCGTCCTGGTCCCCCTCGGCGGCCTTGTCCAGGCTAGGCATCAGCATCTCTATGGCGCCGATTGCATGGTGGGCGGACAGGGGCGACGCGCTGGTGGCCATGAGCGATTCAATGGCATGTGCCAGTGCATCCATTCCCGTGGACGCCACGACACCCCGGGGCAGGGAGGCAACCAGGTCGGGGTCAATGATGGCCGCCTGTGGARCGTATCGCGTACAGGAGGAGACGCGCTTTGCACCATCAACGGTGACCATGGCAATGCGTGTGGCCTCCGCGCCGGTCCCGCAGGTTGTCGGGATCAGCACCAGCGGCGCTACGCCGTGCGGCGGATCCACAACCCCCAGCCAGTCAGCTGAAGTGCCGTCGTTGAGCATCAACAAAGAGATGATCTTTGAAGAGTCCAGAACGGAACCTCCGCCGATTCCGATGATGGCACCAGCCCTGGCCGCACGCGCCTCTTCGGCGGCCGCGTCGACAATCTCCGCCGTGGGCTCGCTTCCGAAGCCTGTCCGAAGCACTACGCGGAAGCCCCCGTCCTCAAGGGCAAGGAGCAGATTTTCCGCCAGTCCGAAATTTACAACAGCGTCGTCGGCTGCAACGAGGACCGTTCCTCCCGCAAGGCCGAACTGGTCGCGGAGCACCTTTACGATCTGCTTGGTGGAGCCGCGTCCTCCGAGAACGGCGGCTGGTGCCAAGAACTCTGTCGGCAGAGCAAGATCGGGAACCCATCGTTTTGACATCGTCGTCACACTTTCCTGATTGGATACAATTTCCAAAATAAAGTTAACCGACACAACCGCTCGGCGTCAAGGAGTGCTGGGGCGGGACTCGCGGGAAACGCGTTGGTATCCCATGGAAATAGGGGGGTTTATGGGCGGCCGATCCGACAAGTACCTAGCGCCGATCCTTGGCGCCCCCGCCGCCGGAACGCTCGCGCCTAGGTTCGACAAGTCTTTTTTGGATACAATCAGCCTAATTGAAGATCTCTGGCCGCGAGGCGAGATTGAGCCGGGTGCGGCGGATGTGCCCGCGGACCAAGCCGGCTGCTGCATCGTGGTCCCTCCTGGCGATGCTGTCGACAATGAGCCGGTGCTCCGCATCCGTGGCCCACTGCTGCTCCAAGTCCAGACCCTGTGCAAAGGCCCGCCGGTAGTGCTGCGTCGTGTTCCAGAACCGCTGCACCAGATCGTGCAGGAGGCCGAACTCGGCGCCGGCGTAGGTCAGCAGATGGAATTCGCGGTCGACGCGCAGAAACGTCTCGACGTCGGTGGCTGCCGCGATCTCCTCTGCCAGCTCACGCAGTCTTTGGATTTGGCTTTCGGTTAGGTTGTCGATGCTTTCCCTGACGGCCAGGGATTCAACCTGCTCGCGGAGCTTGTAGGTCTGGTCGAACTCGAAGGCATCCAATTTGGCTACCCATGCCCCGGCATTCGGAACAATCGTGACCAGACCCTCAGCCTCAAGAAGCTTCAACCCTTCTCTGACAGGGATGCGGCTTGCGTCAAAACGTTCGGCGAGTTCCTCCTGCCCGATTCGTTCCCCTGGCCGCAGTTTCCCTTCGAGGACGTCCTGGCGGAGTTCCTGTGCTATCCGCCTGCCGGTTGCCCCGGCAGTCTTCTCGTCCTTCATACGCCCTCTTCCACATTTGAATCTGTAGCTTGTCAACCCAGTATGGACGTTGGGATGTCGCAGTGCGGGGAGGATCGTCAGGTCTTGTGTGGCCACGGCCCCACGTTGCGAGGAGTTGTGGGGCCCTGGCTGCTTTGGGGCGAAGTCCGGTGCTGTAGCGCGCCGAACGTTTCACGGGCTGTGGAGGGCGCTAGCCACCTTCCGCTGGCTGGCGTAGGGGTCGGCGATGCCGATGTACTGGGTGTAGAGGTATTCCTCGATGCCTTCCAGGCCGCCTTCGCGGCCCAGGCCGGACTGCTTGACGCCGCCGAACGGGGCGGCGGCGTTGGACACGACGCCGGCGTTCAGGCCCAGCATGCCGGTCTCGAGGCGTTCGCCCATCCGGATGCCCCGGTTCAGGTCCCGGGTGAAGACGTACGCGACGAGGCCGTATTCGGTGTTGTTCGCGAGCCGGATGGCCTCGTCCTCGGTGTCGAAGGTGATGATCGGGGCGACGGGGCCAAAGATTTCCTCGGACAGGATCCGGGTGCCCTCGGTCACGCCGGTGAGGATGGTGGGCTGGTAGAAGTAGCCCGGGCCCTCCACGGCCGCGCCGCCGGTCACCGCGACCGCGCCGGCGGCGACGGCGTCGGTGACGAGCTCGTGGACCTTGTCCCGGCTCTTCGCATCGATCAGCGGGCCGACCTTGGATTCGGCCTCGGTGCCCCGGGCCGTGGTCATCTCCTTCATCTTCGCGGCGAACTTCGCCGCGAACTCGTCCGCGACGGACTCGTGCACGATGAACCGGTTCGCCGCGGTGCAGGCCTCGCCCATGTTCCGCAGCTTCGCCAGCATCGCCCCGGCGACGGCGGCGTCGACGTCGGCGTCCCCGAACACCACGAACGGGGCGTTCCCGCCCAGCTCCATCGAGGTCCGCAGCACCGTTTCGGAGGCGTCGGCCAGCAGCCGGCGGCCAACCTCGGTGGAGCCGGTGAAGGAGAGCTTGCGCAGGCGCTGGTCCTTGACCAGCGGGCCGGTCGTGGCCCCGGCGGTGGAGGTCGGGATGACGTTCAGGACACCGGCGGGCAGCCCGGCCTCCACCATCACGGCCGCGAACAGCTGGGAGGTCAGCGGGGTCAGGTTCGCGGACTTGAGCACCATCGTGCAGCCGGCCGCGACGGCCGGGGCGATCTTCCGGGTGGCCATCGCCAGCGGGAAGTTCCACGGCGTGATCAAAAGACAGGCACCCACCGGCTTCTTGGTCACCAGCAGCCGGGACTTCCCGTCCGGGGAGACCGAGTAGCGGCCGAACGCACGGACGGCCTCCTCGGAGAACCAGCGCAGGAACTCGGCGCCGTAGGTGACCTCTCCGCGGGCCTCGGCCAAAGGCTTGCCCATCTCCAGGGTCATCAGCAACGCGAAGTCCTCGGCACGGGCCGTGACCAGCTCGAAGGCGCGGCGCAGGATCTCCCCGCGCTCCCGGGCCGGGACCTTCGCCCAGGACTCCTGCGCCGCGGCAGCCGCGTCCAGGGCCGCCATGCCGTCCTCAGGACCGGCATCGGCGATGCTCAACAGCACCTTGCCCGTCGCCGGGTCCTCGACGTCGAACGTCTTCCCGGACGCGGCCGGACGCCACTCACCGTTGATCAGCAGGCCCGTCGGGACCGAGTCCAGTAGTTCGAGTTCTTTAATGGCGGGAACAGACATTCTTTTCTTCCATTCAATGAGGCGTTAAGTATTCAGCGGCAGTGCGGGGGGACACCGGCCGTCGGGGTCAGGCAGCGGCTGCCGTCGCGCCGTGTTTGCATAGAGGCCTTAGTAGGCTTTGACCCGTTGCTCGACGACCAAGTGGATGAGCGCGAACACGCGGTCCTCATGGATGGCCGCCAGTGCCGCCTCAACGGCGCTGGGGATGTCCCGGTCGTGTTCGACTTTGATGCCGAAGCCGCCGAAAGCTTGGGCCATGAGCGCGAATTCCGGGTTTTTGAGCTGGGTGCCTGAAACCCTGTGAGGGTAGTGGCGTTCCTGATGGGTGCGGATGGTGCCGTATTCCTGGTTGTCCATCACGATCACCAGGGGAGTGGCGCCGTACTGAGCGGCGGTTGCGAGTTCCTGGCCGTTCATGAGGAATTCGCCGTCGCCGGCGATGGTGACGATACGCCTGCCGGGGTAGGCCAGGGAGGCGGCGATGGCGGAGGGGACGGAGTAGCCCATGGAACCGTTGCGGGCGCTGATCATGGACGCGTAGCGCTGGGTGGGGAAATACCGGTGCGCCCAGTTCGTGTGCTCGCCGGCACCGAGGGTGACCATCGCATCAGCGGGCAGCGTCGGAACGAGGTTGGCCATTAGCGTGTCCATCCGGGCCTGGCCGTCGACCGGCGAGGCCGGAGGGAGGGCGGCGAAAGATTCCTGCTCGGTACGCATCCGCGAGGTCCAGGCCTTCCACTCGCTCTTGACCGGTAGGTCGATTTTGACGAGATCCCGGATGAACACGTCGGGTTTGGCGACGATCTGATATGACACCGGGCCGGAGCGGCCGCGGAGGGAGGGGTCGATGGTGACCAGGAAGTTCTTCTTGTTCCAGTCCTGCCTGCAGAGGAACCCGTCGGTGATGACATCACCGGGGACCGTGCCAACAAAGACAAGCAGGTCGGTCTCCTCCAGCAGGTCGTAGGTGGGCCGCGGGCGCCCATAGCCGATCGGTCCGACATACGACGGGGAGTGGAACGGGACGGTGCCCTCAGTGCGCCACTCGGCTGCCGCAGGAATATGGTGCTTCTCCAACCATCGAGTCAGCAGGTCCGCGCCTTCCTGCGTCCAGTCGTTCCCGCCGGTTACAAACAGCGGTTTAGTGGATGCTGCCAAGGCGGTGGCGAGGGCACCGGAATCCGCGGTGGTCATTCCTCCGGTTGCAACGGGGATGGGCGGGTGCAGTGTTGAGTCAATGTCCTGGCGAATGACGTCCTCGGGAAGGCCGACGACCACGGGGCCGGGCCGGCCGCTCATTGCCGCAAAAAAAGCTTCGGCCACAATTTCGGAGGCGCGCTCCGCGTGATCCAGAACCATCACCCGCTTGGCCCCGGTGTCGAACCAGGCTTTGATGTCGAATTCCTGGAATGCCTCGCGGTCCCGGTGAGCGAAGGGGATGAGACCGACGAATAGCACCATCGGCGTGGAGTCCTGCCAAGCGGTATGCAGGCCGACATGGGCGTTGGCTGCCCCTGGGCCTCTCGTCACCATTGCGACGCCGGGAAGCTGGTTCATCTTCCCGTCGGCTTCGGCCATGTAGGCGGCCCCGCCCTCGTGGCGGCACACAATGGTTTCAATAGTGGAGTCGTGCAGCCCGTCCAGGACGTCGAGGAAGCTTTCCCCGGGGACTACGTGGGCGCGCTGGACACCGTGGGCCACAAGTGAGTCAACGATGACATGCCCTGCCGACTTGATCGCGGCCGCTGCTGCAGGCCGTGGGCTGGATTGGGGCGCACCGGGCCGTGTTGGAGGAATGGTGGCCGGTAACTTCATTGTTTCTTCCTTCTGTATTGGACTGCTGGTTCGCCGAGGGCAACCGTGACGGGATGTTGTCCGGATGAGTGAACAACGCCTTCCCCGGGGTTTGGTCAGTTTGCGGGCGCTGAGCTTTTTTGAAAGATGTCTGGCCGCGCTGCCAGCGTCAGACGTGTTCTCCGGATGTGGGCGCGGATGAGATTTCCCGCCGTTTCGTGGTCTTTTCTGACAATGCTGTCCACGATGAGGTGGTGTTCTGCATCTGTCGCCCACTGCTGCTCGAGCTGGAGTTCCTGCGCGAAAACGCGGCGATAATGCACTGTGGAATTCCAGCACCGATGGACGATGTCGTGCAGGAGGGGAAAAGAGGCTCCCGCATATGTCGACAGGTGGAATTCCTGATCGAGGCGCATGAATGTCTCGGCATCGGACGCTTCGGTGATTTTGTCGGCGAGCCTTTGGAGCCGGTCAGTTTGCGATGGTGTCAGCCTGTCAATACTTTCGCGGAGCACCAGACTTTCAACCTGTTCACGCAGCTTGTAAATCTGGTCGAACTCGAAGGCGTCCAGACTGGAAACCCACGCGCCGCTGTTGGGGACAATGGTAACCAGCCCTTCGGCTTCGAGGATCTTAAGACCCTCCCTGACCGGGATCCTGCTGGCGTCGAAGCGTTCGGCCAGCACCTCCTGCCCGATTCGCTCCCCTGGGGTGAGGAGGCCTTGGAGAATGTCGGCGCGTAGCTGTTCGGCTATGTTCCGGCCTGTCCTCCCGGCCATGCGGGTGGTTTCCACAGGTTCCCCTTTTCCGTTGGGATGATGTCTGGATTGTTAGCGGCGGAGAGTCGCCATGGTTCACCGGCAGCCATGTGGCGTGACGTTCGTTGGCTCCCACTGGGTTCGGCGCCAGAAGAAGGACCGAACCCAGCCAGAGCCAAGAGGAAATGAGCTATCTAGGAGTGGAAGAAGCCCAAAAGCCGCGGGTAGACAACTTCAGGAATTTCGAGGGTTGGGCTGTGCCCGACGCCGTCGAAGATGACTAGTTCGCTGTTGGGAAGTCCGTCAGCCACTTCTTGAGCCCAGGCCGGCGGTCGCGCACTATCCTCGGTCCCTGAAAATATCAGAACCGGGAAGTCGATCTTCGGAAGAAGGTCCAATGCACTCTCCCTGGTCATCACGCCCATCATCGCCGGGCGGAGGCGCCGGGGCACCGCATTGATTCGGTCCCGCCAAAGCGACACCATGTCTGCGCGCTCCGGGTCTGCAAGGCAGGTCGCCCCGAACATGATTTCCATCGTCTCTTCCAACACATCGCCCACAAACCCGTGGACACTGGCGCGCTCGGTCCAGTCGACGTATTCCTTATGCGTTTCACCGCGGGCAGAGGAGCCGGCCATCACCATCTTGTGGAACAGCTCGGGTCTGCGCGCGGCCACTCGCACGCCAACATCACCGCCCATTGACTGGACGAGGAGATTGATATCTTTCAGAACCATTGAGTCGATCAGGGCCAGAATGTCCTCGGCGTTCTCATCCATAGTGATGACGTCCACATCCTGAAGGTCGCTTCTTCCTTGACCTCGGAACTCGGGACGAATGACGCGGAATTTCCCTGCGGCAGCCTCGACCAGACCGTCGAACATGCGGGAATCGAGGAACAGCGAGTGCAGGCAGAGGATGACGGGCAAATCCGCTTCGCCGGTGTCATCAACGAAGAGGTGCGTGTCGCGCACCTTCACAACTTCTTGGGTCCTGGGCATGTCTATACAACTCCTATGTTGTTTCGAGTGAGACGGGAGGATGAGCTTGGCGCAGCGAGGGCGAATCTGCCGCCAACTACGGAAGGTGGGCGATTAGGCGAAAGTGTCTACCGGGGCCTGGCCGCAGCTTTGGGGGGAGACGAGGGCGCGGTCTCTGGACTTGAATTTGCCGACGGTCTCACGTGTGAAAAGGACCAGAAGCAAGGCGGCGAGGATACAGGCTCCGCCCATGATGTAAAGGCTCCAGTTGTAGCCGGCGGCGGCCGTGTATCCGCCGCCCGCTGAGATCAGGAAGCCCAAGGCAAGTGGAGAAGCTCCTCCAAGGTACATGGTCGTCAGCAGAACAGAGTTGGCAGTACCCAGGCCACCCCTCTCAGCGGCATCCGCGACGAAGCTGTAGAGCACCGGAAAGATCCCGTTGGTGGCCATTCCGAGGAACAGTTGGAGCCCGACAAGCCAGATGAGGCCTTGGGACGAGAGCTGCAGCATGAAGATGCCGATCCCGAGCCACACGAACGTTATGATCGAGGTGAACTTGCGCCCCAGAGTGTCCGAGACATGTCCCCACAGAATCTGTCCCACACCCCCGGTGATCGTGAACACTGCGGCATAAGCAGCCGCCTCAGCGAAGCTGTAGTTGCCGACGAACGCAATGTACTGCGGCAGCCAGAAGCTGATGCCGGTGTAGACGGCGATGCCGAGAAGGGCCGCAATCGAAGGGACAACGATGTTTGGATTGCGCAGCGCACGTCCCAAGGCGCCCGGTGCCGCGGGCTCGTGCGGTTCGTCGCCATCGCGCAGGGGAGCGGTGTAACCGGCCGCTATAGTTTGTTCCTCGAACCGGGTGTATCGCTTCTTCGTGGCAAACAGCCAGTAGCTGATCCAGATCGGGACCATAGAGAGCGGAACTATCAAGAACGTATCGCGCCAGTTCTCGGTGCCTGCCAAAGTGAGGATGCCACCTACGAGGAGTGAGGTGATGAGCGTTCCCCACGGGTATGCGGTGTGCTGCAGCCCAAGGAACAGGCCGCGCTTTTCGACGGGGGCAGATTCTGCCATGGTGGAGACTTCGATGGCCTCTCCCGCTCCTCCGAAGGCATTCTTGACGCTCTGCAAGGTGACGAAGGACCAGATCGAAGACGTCAACGCGGCGATTCCGCCCAAGATCGTAAAGATAAAGTATCCGACCGCCATGACGGCATTTCGGTACTTGCGGGCCCACCCATGTCCGCCTTTGTCGAACCAGGGGCCGAGCGGGAGTGCCAACAGGGACGCGGACACGGTCACGATCGCCGACACGATACCCGTCATTTCAGGCGTGAGCTGATACTCCGTGACTATTGAGGGAAGAACGAAGAATAGAAGCTGGCGGGTGCTGGCGTTGAGTGCATAGATGAGCCAGAGAAATACGAGTGCGTACAGCGAGTAGCTGGGAATTCCTCCATACGTCCGCTGCTGAGCAACGCGAGGTGGCGAAGAACTAGACATCGGTCGGCCTCTTTCAAGAAATCAAGCTGGTGTTAGGGGAGTACGAAACCGTCAGGTGAAACTGAGGCCCGTTTTGGGGCGGGAAACCCGCGCACATTAATAGCGGTGCGCGGCCTTCTTTGGCCGCGCACGATGCGAGTCCTACTCTCTGCCGAGCCGGGGTGCCCAATCGCCGTCTCCTCGATGAGAGGGATAGTCGCAGCCCTAAGCAATGATGTAGTGTTCCGCACCACAACCCTAGGCGTTTGGATACGATCAAGGCAATAGTTGTCGCTAAAGTGGTAAAAAATGCGTTCTTTGGGGTTGCATGTATCCAACTTTCGGAAAAGTAGGGTTTGCTGTAGGCGGCTGGGGGGTGCACGTTCACCGCGGCGGGCTGGTGGACCGGGGGCGCCACGGGGGCCAGGGCGTGGACGTGAGTCCTCCACGGCGGGCCCGGCAGTGGGGGGCATCCTCGCATCTGGCCGTGAGTAGAGTGCGCAGCCATTGCGATTACTCCAGAGAGGAGACCCCCATTTCTGGAGTCCCATTCGGGTGCAGCCATCGCGATCCGCGGGTCAAGCCTCGCCACCGGAAGGTATTGCGGATGCCGCGACTCCACGCCGGCACCAAGGCTTCGTTGGCCACTGGATCGAGGCGGGGGTTATGTAGGTCCGCCGACTAAGGGCTTAAGCAGCGATTGGATACATTCAGCAGGCGATATCCGGTCAAATGGCGAAGCAGCCCCCAAGACTTGCGTGAATCGTATCCAAAGTCTAAAATTTGTGATGTGAACCACTCAGCTTAGGCCTGAGGGCCATTGAGGACACTTCGATACCCCAGCGACGAGGTTCGGAGACCTGGGGCCTCAACACAAAGCAGGACTGACACTCGGGACGGGCCGATGGTGGCCCTAACGGGCCAGTCCTATCCGAATCAAGGAGAAATGATGACTGAAACACTTTCTGGAAAATGGTGGGAGCTGCTGGGCGAGGAGTTGAACGCCGACGTGCGCTGGTCCGAAGCCGCCAAGTGGTTCGAGGCTCGGATCCAATTTCATTACGAGGAGGGCTCTGCCTCGTTGGACATTCGCGGGGGCAAGGTTGCCGGCGTTACAGACGGGTCCTCGGCCAGGGGTGCCGACATTATCATCAGCGCTCCACGTGCCGAATGGGAACGAGTAGTCAGTGGAGAAACGGACTGGTACCGCGGGACATCGCCCGGGCTGGGCGAGATTACTCTCGGTGGTGACGCCGTCCTCGCGATGAGGAACATCAAGGTCATGTGGCTGCTGCTGGAGGCCATGAAGCGAGTGGGCAAGGAAGCAAGCCCCCGCCCGGAACCGTCCCCGGCCCCACGGCCGTCCGGCAAGGAAATTATCGGACGATACATCGATGTCAACGGCATCCGCACCTACTATGAGGAGGCTGGCGAAGGTCCCGCCCTCATCTGCTTCCATGCCGCAAGCCAGGACAGCCTGATGTACCGCCATGTGCTGGAGGGCCTCTCGGACGAATACCGCGTCATTGCAGTGGACGCACCCGGCCACTGCAAAACCCTCGTTCCTGAAGACGGCCCGTTCGAAAGCCTGACCCGCCACGCGGAATTCAACGAGGCGCTGATCGACGCCTTGGGCCTGGAGAAGCCGGCTATCGTCGGCTGTTCCATGGCCGGAAATATGGTTCTGGAACTGGGCGCCCGCCGGCCTGACGCCTACTCCGCGATCATCTCGTCCGAGGGCGCCGACTACACTCCGACAGTGTCCGAGTTCTTCCTGGACATGCTCAAGGTCGACGGGCAGCAGATCCTCGAATGCTGGTCCCAGTCCCTCACCGGCGACCGGACCCCCGAAGACCGGGCAGAGGAAGTCGTGTGGCAGATCCAGCGCAACACCGCCAAAGTCGCCGCTGCAGACCTCACAGGTTACGCGGGATTCGATGTCCGGGACCAGATGCACAAGGTCACGGCTCCGGTCCTCTTGCTGGCGGGGGACGCTGACTGGCTGGTCTATCCCGATCAAGTCAACTCGACACAATCGCACATCGAAGGCAGCGAAATCGCGGTACTCGCCGGCACCGGGCACTACCCGATGATCGAGAATCCCTACGTGCGGGCGAGGTGAGACTCGCCCGCAGGCCCACGTTTCTGCATTCGCCGGAAGCCGCAAAAGCCGTCCCGGCTGCGCTTGGGAGCGGCCTCACTCATGCCCGTGAAAACGGCCGCTTGACTCGGCAGTCCATCTGCCTGGAAAGGACGCCGGATGAATGATAGCCGCCGGAAGCGTCGACGGCGTGATGCCGGATGGTTCTGCCCTTTGGCTGGTCCAGGGCACGTTCTTCGGGCGGGCACTCTTCCTGAAGTCCGACGGCATCAACGCCGTTCGCGTGACTCCATCGGACTCGCCGATCACAGGAATCACTTTTGAGAGGCCATAACGTGACAGCTTCACGCATTGCCGTAAACGGTACGACTCTGCACGTCGAAGATACCGGCGAGTCCAGCCTGCCGACGATCCTGTGCCTCCGCTCGCTCTTCCTCGATGGTCGGGGAAAACGACACAGTCAGATCCCCACAAGCTGACATGCTTGACCTGTGGCGTAAGCGGATTGCCTCGCTCCCCAAGAGCCTGTTGCCGGCCATGAAAGGCGTGATTGAAAGGCGCAACTCGCTGCCCCTTCTCCCGGAATTAGGCATCCCTGTGCTCATCGTCTCGGGCGAGGAAGATCAGCACCGGCCCCCCGGTGTGGTGCGACGAAATGGCCGACGGGCTCCCCAATGCCAAACTCGTGCGGCTCGACCGGATCGGCCACAGCAACATCCTGGAGGCTCCGGAGATTGTCATCCCACAAATTATCGGGTTCGTCGAAGCAATCGGACAGTCATAGCCGCCACCGTCGGCCTTCACCGCCTTGCCCCAAGCTGTCCTCACCGCGCCCCACAGCAGTGGGGACAGCTTGTCTATGCCCGGTGTTTTCCGCGATTCACGGGGACGACCCCCACCACGAGAAAAAGGACAGACATGACCTTTCCCCAGACACGACCCCGTCGCCTCCGCACCACAGTGGCCATCAGACGTCTCGTAACGGAGCATCGGCTGGCCACCTCGGATCTCATCCTTCCGGTCTTCATCCGCGAAGCCCTCACCGAGCCGGCACCGATCGGATCCATGCCCGGCGTCGTGCAACACACCGCAGACTCCCTGAAGCGGGCTGCCGCGCAGGCTGCCGAACAGGAACTGGGCGGCATTATGCTCTTCGGAATCCCCGCTCACCGCGACCATGCCGGCTCCGCCGCCCTGGACCCTGAAGGTGTCCTGAACGCAGCCATACGCGACGTCCGGGCAGAAGTGGGCGACGACCTTGTCGTGATGAGCGACCTGTGTCTGGACGAGTTCACCGATCACGGGCACTGCGGCGTCCTCGACGCCAACGGATACGTGGACAATGACAAGACCCTGGAAATCTATGGCCAGATGGCCATCGCCCAGGCCGACGCCGGCGCCCACATCGTGGCGCCGTCAGGGATGATGGACGGCGGCACCGGAGCCATCCGCCGGGCGCTGGAGAGCGCGGGCCACACGAACACTGCGGTGATGGCGTACGCAGCGAAGTACGCGTCAGCGTTTTATGGTCCCTTCAGGGAGGCTGTCGATTCCCGGCTTACGGGGGACAGGAGAACCTACCAGATGGACGCGGGGAACCGCCGTGAAGCGCTGACCGAGGTCAAACTCGACGTCGAAGAAGGCGCCGACATCGTGATCGTCAAACCCGCGATGAGTTATCTGGACATCCTGGCCGACGTAGCCCAGACCAGCCCCGTGCCGGTCGCGGCTTATCAGATCTCGGGTGAGTACGCGATGATCGAAGCTGCGGCCGCGAACGGCTGGATCGACCGCCGCGGAGCGGTCCTGGAGTCGCTGCTTGGAACTAAGCGTGCTGGGGCGGACATGGTGCTTACCTACTGGGCATCAGAGGTCGCGACCTGGCTGAAGGCAGCGTGATGGGCGGCGACGGGACAATCCGGCCCGAATACCGGTCCACGGCAGATGGGGCTGTGGCACGGCCTCAGGGGCCTAGCCGCCTGAGTGCAGCGCCCGCCGGAGGGGCGGCGGCTGCCTATTCCTTTCTGAGTCACGCCGGATCCCCACGGTGCGGGCTCTGTGGCCATCCCGCACCAGCACCGGCTGAGACCGCTTGTGCTGTGCTCGGATTCGCGTCGGCAGCGTGCCCGCTACATGGCAGCGCAGGTGCTCCGGGGAGGACGCGGCGACCTGTAAGTGCACAGGGGCGCAGCACGTCTGCTGATGTGCGGGCCCGCACCGTGAACCAGGTCATCTTCCGGGTCTTTGTCCTTCACATCGGGCTCGCGCGCGAACCCGCAGGCACCATTCGCCCTCCCGGGTCAGCGTATGGTGGCTGGCCACGAACGGGTAATTGCGGCGCAGGATTTCATCTGTTGCTGCCACGATCCCGGACCTGACCGTGGGGTTACTGAGCTCCGTGGCATCTGCGGTCGTAGGGAGTAGACGGGGTGGCACTGACGGCGGTCAGTCCGTGTGGGGCTGGCTGAATGACACGAGACGCGATTGCATTTCCCAGTACGGAGTGGCGGCCGGCACTGGTTTGCCGTCACGTAGGGCGTTGGCCACGTTCACCGCCGCGTCAATTGCTGCGCGGTACGGCAGGGAGCCGGAACTCACCCGCCGGACCCCCAGCTCACCCAGCTCGGCAACGGTCAGGGAGGGATGTGCCAGCACGTTGACCGGCAGCCCCATGCCAGCGGTGACGATCCGGATGTCCTCCGGATCCACAAGTCCGGGGACAAAGATGCCGTCCGCTCCGGCGTCGGCGTAGGCACAGGCACGGAGCAGGACGGCATCGACAGTGGGTTGTTCGCCGAACCATATGTTGTCCACGCGGGCGTTGATGAACATAGTAGGGCTGCGTCGGTTGACGGCGGCAACTTTGTCGGCAAAGGCTGCTGGATCGACCAGGTGCCCGGCGGTGCTGTCCTCCAGGTTGACCCCGGCCACGCCCAGGGCAGCCAGTTGGGCCACAAGTTCCGCAACCTCGGCGGGGTCATCGGAGTAGCCGTCCTCGATGTCAGCCGTGACGTGGACAGGCAGGCGGCACAGCTGCGCCGCCAGTGCGGCGGTGACCGCCTTGCTGGACCGGCCTCCGTCGGGCAGGCCGGCACTTGCCGCAATTCCAAAGCTGGTGGTGCCGACGGCCGGGAATCCTGCTGTCGCAAATGCCAAGGCGGATCCGAGGTCCCACGCATTGGGCAGCAGGAGTGGCACCACAGTGTGGTGGAGTTCCCGGAAAGTGGCCGTTTTCATTCCCATCCCCTGCCAGCCGAAGTAGGTGAATCCCCGTTCAGTCTATAAACGCGGCGGGGCGGTGCAACGAATCATCCTTCCCGGACCTATTCGTAATTGAGGCGGAACGGGTCGCGTTCCTGCGGGATGGGAACGTCCTCATCGACGAAGGCGTCGAAACCGGTCGTGGCAGCTGTCGAGGGCTAGGGAGAATCCGTCGCAGGCACCTGATCCGCAGAGGCGTGGCCGGATTCCTGACTTTGGCTTGTGGAAGAGCGAACAGGCCTCATCCGGTCTCGTCCAGATTGTGGCAACGCCAAGATTTCGGTGCGGCCTGCTTCACGATATTTGAGGCGGGACAGCCATCGTCTCGTGGACGGCTTCGGCGCCTACACCAGCCGGTTGGTTCATGGAAGTCGCGAACTTTAGTTCAGCATTGTTGGCTGGCCGTTTCGCTGGTTCCTACTCAGCGCTTTGGGTTGCCTGGAATGTGGCAAAAAGAAAGTGTGTACAAAGTACACACTTTGGGCTTCGGACTGCGTCGTATGTGGGTCGGATCGGGCCGGATTCCGCATGTTTCCGGGGGGAGGCCAGTATTGGCGGGGGAGGGAATGCAGTTCGAGTCCCACCTCGGGCACAGCATTCCCCTTCGTCAGAGGGGGTTTTTGCTTTAACATGTGTACATTCACCCGGGTTGGGTCCCTCTGACGCTTGTTGCGGCTGGTGCCTGGCCGCCGCGGTGGCCTGTTAGGTTGTGTGGGTGGCGGGTTCAGGGTCCTGGCTGGTGGGCCCTCCGCCTGCTCGGATGTGGAGTCATTCGGGTCTCCTTTCTCGCTTATTCGAGTGGGCGTGGTTGGCCTTGTACCTGTTCATGCGTTGGGGTTGTGGTGATGACATGACCTGCGGGAAACTTCTTCCAGGTTTTTGGCCGCTCTTGGCTGTTTCCTGGGGCGTGGGGGAGCCGTTGGTGGCTGTTTGTCCGGCCAAACGGGGTGTGTACAGTGTCCACACCGGTGTCCAGGTGATGCCGTGGCTCATCGGCGACGTCCCTTCGTGCCTATTTCTGCGGACACGAGTTCATGCAGCCACGGGGTCTGGGTGATATGACTTTCCGCCTGGTTCTTACGTCTATTTCTTGCGCGTCTTGGCCGGGCGGCAACCACAACGATCGGAATCAGTCAGGGCACCAGCGGACTGTCGCCAGGGTTACCTTAGATCCATGGGGCACCTGAGAGGTCCTTTATATCTGGACATCGTGGCGAAGGGCCTGTGTCTGGCGGGTGTTGCGCTGATGATCTTCGGTCGGGACGGCTGGTTCACCGTCGGTGTTTTCGTCGTGGTTATCGGCGTGCTGATCGGGGCATGGGCCATGGTTGCCGTCCGTCGGGTGCGGCCACCTGGAGGGCCCTCCCGCCCGGCACCTTTCGGCGCATGGAACCGGAGGGACGCGACTGCGGAAAAGGACGACGATTCCTGAACCCGCGAGGATTCGACCGACCCGGAGCTCAGCCTGATGAGTTTCCGGAGACCTCGCGTCGCGACTCTTCGCCGCCACGCAGGGCCTTGAGTCCGGCGGCCAGGCGGGCCGGTCGTCCTTCTTGCCCGAGGCCCTATCCCCATCCGCGGGCTTCACGCCAGCGGGGACGCACTGGCTGACGCCGGCTCCGCGTTGCGGGAAGCCGCCGGGATGTGTGACAGTGGGCCCTGGTTGGTGTATGCCAGCATGAGGGATCATTCTGGCCAAGGCCCGCGGCGCCTACCGCGGACGCACGAATTCGCTCTCGCCCGACCAAGCGGGCGAGCTTCGGAACCGGGCCGGCACGGGGGCACATAAGACCGGCGTTACCCGGGAATTCGGCATCAGACGCGAAACCATCTACCAGTGGACTGCGCAGACGAAGTAGCCGGACCCGGATCAAACAAATCGGGGCCAGAACCCGGGCAAGTTCTGACCCTGTTGTATTTTGAGCGGCGCTCAGATGGATTTATGCGCTTGATCCAGCCGATATCAGCCGGTTGAACTCCGAATCCATCTGGTTTGGTACTGCCTCTAATGCGCGGCTTCGTACTTTTCCATGATGTCAGCCTGGATACGGCCGCGGGTGTTGACCTGCAGGCCTTGGTCGGCCGCCCACAGCCGGACGTCGCGGGCATTGGAGGAACCGGGACGGGCCCGCCGGGCACGCCCGCCGGTCTTCCGGGCTGCTTTGGCAAAACGGCTGAATACTTCACGCAGTTCGCTTGCATGAGCATCATTGAGATCGATTGCATATTCGACGCCGTCAAGAGCAAACGAAATTGTCTCACTTGCCTTGGATCCGTCGAAGTCATCCTCCAAAAGGGTTACGACTCTTTGTGCCATAAGAAAAGCATAGGCCTTTGTACTGTCGTCGCGTGGCCGATATTTTGCGCACGAAGCTCAGGCGGCAAGCCCCGTAGTTCAGAGTTTCCAATGACGACTTCGGGGGAGCCGACCACATGGAAACGGACATGCCTTTCAAGCACCGCGACCATGCGGACAATCACGTCACCGGAAGCGGTCAGCTCCTGGTCCCGCAGCACCAGGAGCATTTTCTTCAATGTCCCCACTCGACGTATGATCCGTTATCGGCCTTCGATATTGGGTGGGGGAAGTGGCTGCGAAAGGGCYGTGCCTGGCATCGCCTCACGTGTCATGCGTTCCCGGCGACCGTTTGCCTCTGCAGCAAGCCTCGGGTTCAACGCTTCTTGCCCCCAACACCCGGCACGGACGCGACTTGTTTCATCCACGCCGCGATCTGATGTTCGTCGATGTCCTCTATGGATTCGAGCTCCACACCCCGCGTCGACTTGCCCATCCCCACCGGCGTCACTGGTGGTACGGGATCGAGCGCCACACCATTGATGAACATGAGCTTGACGTGGCCGGCAAAGCCGCCGCAGCTGAAGCACCACCCGTCGCCGACGCCGTAGTACGACATGCCCCACTTCACGGAGCGCTGGAGGTTGGGTAGTGTTTTTGCCGCCAGCGCGTCGACCGTTTCGGCGATGACCCGCTGCGGCTGTGGCAGGCTGGCGATATATGCGAAGACCGGCTTGTCGCCGACCGCCGCTTTCGCTGGGCTTGCCCTGCCGGTCATGGCTTCCGGCAGCGTGATGGCTGCGTCGGCATGTGCCGCTGTACGCGTGGCCGGCTTTTCGGCTTCCCCCTTACCGAGCTCCCTGCTGGTCATGGAGAGTATTATCCCTCACGCATCGCGAGAAGGAGCTAGAGCGCATCTCCTAATGCAGYAGCCCAGATGGCGACCGGCGTACCGGCACCTACAAGAGTTGCAAACCGCTGTTTCGGCGGAGCGCTACGCTACTGGCCGCGAAGTGCTGCGGGGGCAGAAAATGGGCGGTCCTGTCGTCAGGCGGGAAGTCTGTCACTACCGCAGTCTGTGAGTCCGCCGTGCAGCACCGGTAGCGGATATTACGTCAACCTGCGCTTCGCGTACGGGTTGATCGGGCCCCACCAGCGCCCCGGCCGGCGGTGGTTTGGGGGAGGTTGGCGTTGAGTTCGGTGTGTTCCCAGCGGTGGAGCACAGAGCCGAGTTCGTTCCAATTCCGGGCCCTGTCGTGGACGGCGGGGCACGCCGCTGGTGTGCTGTGCCTGTGGCGCTCCAGGGCCGTGACTCCGGACACCGTAGCGAGCTGGCCAATGCTCCATTGACGTCCGGTCGCCGTTTCTCCGGTCATGCGTCCTTGGGTGGGTCCACCAGCCGGCTTACCATCATCGGGCGAATGGAGGTCGTCTACTTAGCCACGAATCCGCCCTTGCCCTATGAGCCTCTGCGAAGGTGTCATTGTCCTATTCGTATTTGTCCATCAGCAGACTCCGGCACGCCAGTTGCAGCGCCAGCCGTGCCTCCGGATCCTCTAAATTGATGGCGATGAGCGACTGGATCCGCCTGATGCGGTCGCTGACAGTGTTGCGGTGGACGTTGAGGATCGCCGCCGTCTCAGTCAGCGACGATTCGCAGTCCAGGAAAGTGGTGAGGGTCTGCAGGAGTTCAGGGCCAGCTTTGAGGAGTGGGGCCAGGAGTTCTCGGGCGGCAGGCCGGAACGTATCCGTGCGGGTCCAGATCAGCAGCAACTGGGCCATATCCAAGCGGTCCACGTGGACGAAGTAGCCGGAGTTTTCCCTTGCCCCAGCGATGCGGGCGGCGTCGTTGGCTTCCTCGAGAGAGCTGACGATCCCTTCCGGCTGCGCTTGCATGCGGCCCACGCCGAATTGGGTGGAGATGGTTGCGGCGAGCACCCGCTGGGCCCTGCGCAGCGCACTGCTTGCGCGGCTGACCTCGGCCGGGTCCGGCTTGGACGGGAAGGAGATCCACCCTGCCCAGCCGTCAGACTGCTCAACCGTGGTAGCCTCGATCTTTTCGCGCATCAGAGCGCGGTCCAGATCCGGTTTCCGGGCCACCAAATCCACGGGTTGGCGGATGATCACACGGAAGGCCATGTGATAGCCGTCCAAGGTCCAGCCCAGCTCCAACGCCCTGGCCCTGAACGAAGGACTGACGTCGCCAGCGTTATCGATCAGCTGTCCCAACAAGGCAATCCGGTGCCGGGCATCGCGTTCCCTCTCCAACCGCTGCCGGGAAAGCAGCTCTGAAACCGCGATGGCCGCCACTTCCAGGGCCGCGCGGATTGCTGCCTGTTCCTTGTCCCATGTCGGAGCGAGGACCACCCTGAGCCGCGGGCTGTTCTCCTGTTCACTATGGACTGGTGCCAGGATTTCCGTCAACGCAGCCAGCTCGACCTCCGGCTGTGGTGCGGGCTCATGGCCCGGCGGCTCAGCGGAAATCAGCTCTCCGGAAGGATCCACCAGCGTGACCTGGTGTCCGATCGCGACACCCAGACGGGACAGCAGGTGGGTGAGGGATCCGTACGGGATTCGGCATTCGGATGCTACACGGGAGATCAGCAGACCCTGAAGGTGGGCGGCGCCGGACAGCAATTCTTGGGCGGCCGTGCCGAATTGCCAGGTGTTGTGGACTGCCAGCACGACGAGCCCCAAGCGTTCGGCGAGCCGTTTAACGTTGGGCGGCAACGCGCCGTCGTCGTTCGGCAGTTTTACTGCAAGGGCCACGACGCCGGCATAAGACGCCAGCGCCAACAGCGCCTCAACGTCCCACGACACGCCGGACGGAAGGGGTTCCAAGGGGAGCAGAACGCAGTCCCGAAGGTTCAGCGAATCGCCCTCGAGGTTCCGCTGTTCGCGGACTTGGCGATTGACCTCGGCGAGAGAGCCGGTCAAGGCCACCAGCGAAGATACCGTCCTGTCACCGGACTCCACGACGCTCTCGATCACTCCCGCCGGGACGTGATTCGTGACGGACAACAGCGGGATCGGGGGAATCATTCTGCTACTCCGGTTCTCCTCGATGCCCGCCTCTACGCGAGGAAGGTCTGGCTACTGTCCCATGATGCCACCGCCGCGCCGCCCACATTTCGTCGGAGGCGCGGCGGATGGGCAGATGGTCGATGGCGGTCAGACGCGGTAGCGCTCGATGGACTCGGTGTGCTCTTCCGGCGTCCCGTCCCATCGGTGCGAAGGGACGCCGTAGCCGAAGTACCCGGGACCGGCCAGTTCCAGGCCTTCAGTGGTGTGCCATCGGGGGTCGCTGGGCCCAGTCAGGACGCAGACGCGCTGCCCGTACCGCAGGTTCTCCGTGGTGATTGGCTCGGCGGACTCCGCGTCCACCACGATGATGAGGTCCGGAGTGGTGGTGACTACGGTGCCGTCCTTGGTGGCGAGGAGGTGTTCGTTCTGAAAGTGCAGCGACAGTATCGAGCCTGCGTCGGCGCCCATGCCTTCGATCGTGGCCTGTCCCTTGGCGAAACCGCCCGTTGTCTGACGCTGGAGGTCGGTTACCTTTCCGAGGTGGACAATGCGGCCACGGAGCGTTTCCGCCAACACGTCACAGGGGTTGAGGTTGTTGTGCTGCGCGTTCGCAACTGCGTCTCCAATGGTGATGGCGAAGGACATCGAACCGGCCACGAAGCTCTCGCGGGCCTGCGCGCCGGTCATGGCGTACGTGCTGTTGAAGGCATTGCATCCCATTTCGATGGAAGCCTGCCGGGCAAAGCGTTCGCCCCAGAACGAGTCGATGGCTTCGATGACCAGCGAGTTGCCCTTCTCGTCGGCCAAGGCCATGGGCGACGCCTGAATTCCGTACAACGGCGCCATGCCCATCTGGATTTCCGGGAATGCCCGTCCGATCAGGTCGCCATCGATCAGCGGAATCCCCAGCTGCGCGGCCGCGACGATGGGCAGCATGGAGTTTGAACCGCCGATCTCCAGGCACGCCGTGTGGGTTGCCACCCTGTTCAGTGTTGCCGCGAGCTTCTTGATGGTCAGGGACAGGTTCTCCACGGTATCCAGCTTCTCGACGGATACCGTGGGCGCACCGATCGCCGCGATCGGAACAATGAACGCGTCGTCGGCCAAGTCTTCGACGGAGACGAGTTCAACCGGCCCGTACTCCTCGATCGCTTTGCGGGCCAAGAGCCCGCCAACGTAGGGATCGCCGCCGCCGCCCGTGCCGAGGATGGCGGCGCCGCGGGCCAGCGAGTCAATGTCGTCTACCGTGATGCGCGTCAGCTTTCGGACGTGTGTCACTTCCAGGGTCATTTCACTTTCCTAACGTGAGGTTGCCGGCTGCCTTGATCCGAACGCGCATGGCGTTTCCGGGAAGGTAGGGGATCGGGATGGCTTCCTGCTCAACGATCGACACCGTGTCCGGGCTGGCGCCGGCAGCAACGGCACGGTCCACGGCTTCCTGCCGCGCGGATTCCATGGCGCGCTTTTGATCACTGTCCGCGATGTAGGACACCCGGTCCACCTCACCGCTGATCTGGGCGATGGCGGCGCCGTACGCGTTGGCGACGTCGAAGTTCCCGGGCCTGTGAATTGTGCCCAGACCCTGCAGTTTGTCTGCCAGCAGGATGGATCCACCGCCGACGGCGACAACCGGCAAGGGTGCCGACGACGTGCGGATCCGGTCGGCAATGTCCGCAATGGTCCCGTCGATCTGTTCCAAGGCTGACCGGACCACAGCGTCACTGATGTGGCTCACCAAAGATGCGTCTCCGACGTCGGCCCGTCCACTGCGGACCGCGATGTCAGTCGCCGTCAGGGCGGACCCGCCGAAGACGAGCGACTCGTCGGTCAAGCGGTAGCCCACCGAGTCCGGGCCCACAGTTCCTTGATCGGTCCGGACCCGGGACCCGCCGCCGAGACCTGCCGAGAGTACATCCGGCATCCGGAAGTTGGTCCGGAGTCCTGCGAGCCTGACGTGGGTGCTGGACTCTCGGGGGAAGCCGTTGACCAGGACACCAACGTCCGTGGTGGTGCCGCCGATGTCCACGATCAGGCAGTCGGAGAATCCGGAGAGGGCTGCTGCGCCGCGCATGGAGTTGGTGGGACCTGAAGCGAACGTGGCCACCGGGTAACGGCGTGTGTATTCGATGTCCATGAGCGTGCCGTCGTTCTGGCTGACGTACAACGGCGCGGTGATGCCCTGCTCGAGGACAGCCTTGGYGAGTCCGTCAACAATACGGTTCGCCATTTCAGCGAGGGAGGCGTTGACGATGGTCGCATTCTCCCGCTCCAGGAGGCCCACCCTGCCGATTTCGTGGGACAAGGAGACAGGGAACTCCGGGCCAAGCTCCTCTCGAAGGATGGAGAGTGTGCGCTGCTCAAATTCGTCGTTGACGGGCGAGAAAACGCTGGACACTGCCACAGAGCGGATGCCGTGGGCGGCGATGTCTGCTGCGTGGCGCCGGATTTCGTCGGCGTCGAAGGGGCTGATGGCGCGTCCGTCGAACTCGTGTCCACCGTGGGCCATGTAAGCGCGGCCTTTGACGGCGGCGGTGAGGGCATCGGGCCAGTCCGTGAAGGGCGGCAGGGACGCCGTGGCGGGAAGCCCCAGCCGGATCGCCGCTGTTGGGCAGAGGTCACGTGCCTCAATGAGGGCGTTGATGAAATGAGTGGTTCCGATCATCACGCCGCGGACGTGGTCCGGGCGGAAGCCGTTCAGGTCCTTCAGCGCGGTGAGCACCTGGGTGATGCCGCTGGTGACGTCCTTAGTGGTGGGGACTTTGGTGGACGCGAGCACCTGCCCGCCGTCCAGCAGCACAGCGTCCGTGTTGGTGCCGCCGACGTCAATGCCGATTCTCAGGCTACTCATGGTGCGGTTACCGATTCTTCCTGTGTGGTGGTTTCGTTTGTGGGTTGGTTGTCGCCGTAGGACCGCAGGAGGTTCAGCTTGCCGGCGATGATGTAGAGGATGAACGCCGCGGCGAGGGAGTTAAGGGCCGGGAGTCCGAAGGTGACGAAGTAGCCCAGGGCCGCTGAGATCGCCCAGATGACGAACGTGGCCGGGATCCAGTTGGGCGATTCGGCTGGCGGAAGGCCCGAATCCCGGCTGGCTTCCAGTAGGGGCCGCCACTTCTTGATGACGAAGTACTCGGCCATGATGATGCCGGCTACCGGCGGGAAGACGACGCCCAGCACCATGAGGATGTCGATGAATTTGTCCAGGATGCCGATCGCTGCCAGCACGGTTCCCACAACCCCCAGAAGAAGCGTGACGTGCCCACGGTTCAGGCGCCTGTTCATGGCGCTGTTGAAGAAGGACACCACGCCGAGGCCTGCACTGTAGAGGTTCCAGTCGTTGATCTTGGAGGTGCCCAGGACGATGATCAGGATGCCGATCCAGCCCACCGAGGAGAAGATGATCTGGGTGACATCCGCCGACTTTACGGCGTGGGCCAGCAGCACGCCGATCATGCCGATGGTGTAGTTGCCTAGCGTCATGCCGACGACGGTCTGCTTGACGACGTCGCCAGCGGTCCTGTTGTAGCGGGTCATGTCGGGCGTGATGACCGCCCCGAGAACGGCGCTTCCAGCGACGATGGTGGTAGCGGTGACGAAATCAAGGGTGGCGCCAGGAGGAGCCTCGTTGATGAGCTGGCTGATGGAATGGTTGCTCAGCTCGGCCCATGCCGCCCAAGCGATCAGGATCATGAACAACGGCACGGTGATGTTGGCCAGCCACTGCATGGATTCAAAGCCGCGGACTACGATCAGGGTCACCACCAGGCCAAAAGCCAGCGACCAGGCCCAGGTGGGAATTTCAGGGACGATCTGGTTCAACCCGGCTCCGGAAATCCCTGACTGGATGCCGAACCAGCCGATAAGGCTGATGCAGATGGCTAAGCCGAGGACCGACGCGCCGCCGCGGCCGAAGCCTGTCCAGCGGGCGAGCATGGACGTTGTGAGGCCTTGGCGCATGCCGGCGATGCCGACGAAAATCATGAGTGCTTCGACGATCAACGCGCCAACGGTAAACGCCCAAAAGGCGTCCCAGAACGTCATCCCGAAGCCAAAAGTTGCCCCGAGAAGAAACTGGCTCAGGTCAGAAGTCTGGCCAAAGCGTTGGACGGCGATGCCGAACCAGTGCTTCCGCTCCGTTGCGGGAACCCTGGTGATGGGGTAGTCATCGTGCCCTGTTTCGGATGTGGACATGACATGCATTCCTTTCGAGTGATTCACTTCACAGTATCCACGCGACGCTTTGCGGTCATTGGGCAAAGTGCATACCTCCAGTCTGAAGAACAGGCATATCGCACAGTTGCCTGGCCGATTAGTTTCCTCAGTGATGGCACTCAACCTCAACCTTGGATACCTGCTAGCGGCTGGGTTGGGCATGGCCCTTGTGGGGCTAGCTGCTGTTTTCCGTCAATACCGTCGACTCAAGGCGTCGACGACGGACCCTGGACCGTAGCCCTTCCACGACTCGTGAAAGACGGATGTAATTCGCGGGTTGAAGTTCAGGTCTGACCGAGTGCGCAGCAGCGTTTCAGCTGCCCACGGCGGTGGATAATCCTCATGGGTCATCCACCGCTGCGGCTGCCGGGGAGCTACCCCAACGCTCCCAATTTCCAGCCGTGGATAACCCGGCTTGACCAACCCGTGACCTGCTCCGCGTCCTTGGCCATGACCCCGACGCCTGAGGGCAGACACGGTCAATCCCGCGGCCTGCCGGTAAGCCGCGGCCACGCCGTCCGCCCGCTCGGCAAACGCTGGGGGCGTCGAAGGACTTGGCAGGCGGGGAAGTCGCCGGTTCGTCCCGATCCGCAGGCGGCCCCGGTACAGCGTCAATTGTCCAGACGGTGTCTGGACAATTGGGAATGGAACGTTGGAACCTCCAACTAGGGTGGAGCCATGACCCAGCTTGAACCGGAACTCCCGGGAGACTATGCCGCTGCTCTCACGACCCTGAAGGGCTCGTCCGCGAAGCTCAACAGCGGGCGCAGCGCGTGGTGAATACCGCCATGATCGGGCTTTACTGGAACATTGGGCGGATGATCCCGGACAGGCAGATGAACGAGCCATGGGGGAGTGGGCCGCTGAGTGTGCACAAACTGTTCACTGATGGGCCCTTTCGGGGGCCTTTTTGTTGGCCGGCGTTACGGCTGGGCGGCTCCTTTGCTTGCCTGGGCAGCAATGTTGCTGCTTCCTCGTTCATGACCGGGAGCACCTGCAACGGCATGACTGAGTTCACACCATGGGAGCGGCAACTGCAAACCTTGCTGGTTTGCTCGGTAGCTCCGGGCGAAAAACGCCAGAACGTCCCTATCGAGGCCTGCCCCAAGACCTTCTCGGCTCCCTGTCGCTGATTTTCCGAGCAGATTCCACTGCGGTGCACGTCTTCCTCAGCGTACTTGGCAAGGCTTTAGTTAGGTGGCGGGGAAGATCATTATGCTGACGCTTGTTGTACATTCTGTACATGACAGCCCTTACAGATATTGACCGGCAGCTCCTTTCGGCCCTGCGCGAGGACGGACGGGCGTCTGTGGCCAGCCTCGCCCGTAAGCTCGGCGTTGCCCGGGCAACCGTGAACAGCAGGCTCGATCGCCTTCTCACTTCAGGAACCATCGTTGGCTTCACTGCCAGGGTCCGTGACGAAGTGGACCCGCTTGAGATCCACGCCATCACCCTGATCGCTGTTGAGGGGAGGTCGGCCAACAAGGTGATCCGAGAGCTCAGGGGGTTCCCCGAAATTCGGGCACTGCACACCACCAACGGCGGATGGGACCTTGTGGCGGAGCTGGCCACCGAAAACCTCGGCGGGTTCGACAACGTGCTGGGCAGGATCCGCGCAGTCGACGGCATCGTCAACAGCGAGACCAGCCTTTTGCTCAGTTCCGTACTCAGATAGTGCTCCAAGGCCGCCGCTGCAGTCGACGATCGAAGACCGGCGAAGTGCGCAGAACGGCCTGACATTCTGCGCACATTTTTGGCGATTAGCGAGCTATTCGGTCATTGTGGCCGCATATCGACGCCGCATAACGTGAGGGCATTAGCTGTCGAGATGGAAAAGGGTGACGCAAATGACGCGTTTTGTCGATGTTCACAACATGGTGCGATGGGCTGCCGGCCGGGGAGTGGAGACGATCATCTCGGAGATGATCGTTTACCTCGAAGACGATTTCCGCCGCTGGGCGTCTTTTGACAAGAGTCCCCGCATGGCCAGCCATACCCCGTTCGGGGTCATCGAACTGATGCCCACGAGCGACCACGAGACCTATGGCTTCAAGTACGTCAACGGGCACCCGTCCAATCCGGCCCGTGGTTTCCAGACAGTGACTGCGTTCGGCGTCCTGGCGGACGTCCACAATGGATATCCCACCTTCCTGGCGGAGATGACCTTACTGACAGCCCTGCGTACTGCGGCGACCTCGGGTATGGTCGCGAAGCATCTCGCCCGCCCCGGCTCCGCAAGCATGGCCATGATCGGAACCGGCAGCCAGTCTGAGTTCCAGGCCCTAGCCTTCCGGGCTGCCCTCGGAATTACCACGCTCAGGGTGTGGGACACTGATCCGGCCGCGACGCACAAGTTGTCCGCAACCTCACCCCGCTGGGGTTCAAGATCACGGTTGCGTCCTCGGCCGCCGACGCCGTGCAGGGAACGGACGTCATCACGACCTGTACCGCTGACAAGGCCAACGCCACCATCCTGACGGCCGACCTCATTGCCCCCGGCGTCCACCTCAATGCCATCGGCGGGGACTGCCCCGGAAAAACCGAACTCGACGCGGTCATCCTGGGACTCGGCGACGTTTTCGTGGAGTTCACACCGCAGACGCGGATTGAAGGCGAGATCCAGCAAATGCCCGCCGACTTCGCCGTTACTGAATTCTGGCAAGTCTTGAGCGACAAGGCACCGGGGCGCACCAGCTCGGAACAGATCACGATTTTTGACTCCGTCGGCTTCGCCATTGAGGATTTCGCGGCCTTGCGATACGTCCGAGACGCCGTCGACGGGTCGGACTTCTTCGTAGACATTGACCTCGTCGCCGACCCGGAAGACCCGAAGGACCTCTTCGGCCTTTTGGGCGCCTTGTCCCCGGTTGGATCTTAGGTCAGGGATGCCCCCTCATGGATCCTTCCAGGTCATCGACGTCCGCCTGCAGCGGGTCGGCCCCGCACGGAAACCTGGATCCCCGGCGCCTTGCGGGCTCCGGGTAGGTTCCCGGACTCCGCCAGGTACCCTCTCCTGGCGGAGTCCGCATCGCGGTAGTTCCCGATGTGCGGTCCGTCCACGAGTGCGAACCGACACAGCCAATTCGCACTGCATCCGGGTCACTCACCCCGGTGTGGTTAATTGAATTCCAGAACATGAAGGCTTAGCCAGAGCACGAGTGTGTCCTCAGACTGGTCCAGGTCGATGTTGAACAGTTCGCGTAACCGTTTGAGGCGGTACCGGAGCGTGTTTTGGTGCAAAGACAATCCAGCGGCGGTCCGGGCGGAGTCCCGGGAACAGTCAAGGTAGGTCCGCAGCGTTTTTGCGTACTCTGTTCCTGAGCCGGCGTCGTATTCCATGATCTTTTCGGCGGCTGCCGATGTGAGGTGAGGTGTCTTGCGGAAATGGGCGGCCAGTTCGAGCAGCGTCAGGCGGCTGCGGACGTCGTGCGCACTCGCATAGGTGATTGAGCTCTGACCGGAAGCGAGCATGAGCAGGACCAGGTCTGCCTCGTGCCTCGACCGGCCGATGTCCGACGCAGCAGGGACAGCAGACCCGGCCGCTATTCGCAGGTCAACCGCAAGGGATACGCGGGAGCGCTCGGTGAGCCGTCGGGCCAGGGCTTCGACGGGTCCAGACGAGGCAGGGTCGACGTCCGCGAAAAGGGCATAGATGGTGGTTCCCACCAGCACGCAATGCGCCCCTCGACGGTGGGCTTCGCACTGCGTGGTGACAAGGTCCAGGAGCCGGACCAGTGTCATCTCCGCCGCCTGCCCGATGTCCGGTTGGAAAGCGATGACCGCAAACGGCCCGGAGTTCCGAAGTCCCAGCTGTTCCGCGATGAGTGCCGCGTCGTCGCCACCTTCTAGGAGTCTGCGGAGAAGCTCCGCGCGCTGTTGGCGGGCCAGGTCGTAGGCACTGCGTGCTCGCAGCATATGAAGGGCTGCGATATCGGCAGCCCGTTCCAACGCCTGTTCCGCGACCACGTCCAGGTCACCGTTCGGGTCAACAACCCAGATAGAGCCGAGCGGCTCTTTGCCTGCCCGGACTGCAATGGCCAGCCGGTCGAGGGCCGGACGGACCCCCTCGATGCGGACCGCGCCGTGGGAGCGGAAAACAGAGGCATACTGGCCCGCGTTCTCCGGAAGGTAGGGAACCTGGCGTCCCAGGATGCCCTGACGCCGGTCCTCATCGATCGGCTGGTGGGCGAGGGTCGAGTAGGCGAGCACCTGTTCCTGGAGATTCTCAATGGCCGTGGCGCCGCCAACCATGGCGGCGATGGCGTTGGCCAACGCGAACAGGTCGCCAACGCCCAGCGTGGACAACGAGTTTCCGGCTTCGGCTGAGGCAGTGAGCGCCGAGTCCAGGAGCGCATCCAACTGGCGCCACCCCATCTCGTCATCGACCACGAGGAGGGYGATACCCGACTGATCGGCGACGGCGATGATATGCCCCAGATCCTGGGAATACTGCTTGATGACCAGCGCGCCAAAGCCTGCCGTGGCCGCGCTGCGGACAACGCCGGCTGTTGCTGGTTCGGCAGGGTGAAGTCCAATGCCCAGAAGGATCGCACCCGGCAACCCCTCCAACGGAGTGTGGGGATCGTAATACGCAGGGCTGGTCAGGGAAAGCTCCGCCGGCGTGCCGTGGGAGCGGAGCGCCACTGCCGGGCTTGCCAGTAGCCGCAGGAGCCCGTGGAGAGTGATGCTGTCTGGGGTGCCGGAAGAAGTTGCCACGAGGGAAAAGCTAATCCCTCTTGTGGCGGAGCACAAGACTTCGCATGAAATGTCGTGGTCTGCACCGAAGCCAGCGGCCCGGGGCCCAGCAGATAGTTGACGCATGTCACTTTCACTTGAAGCGGAACCGCTCGCCCGACAGGCCGCAGAGGCAGCAACAGCAGCAGCAGCCAAAGCCGGCGTCCTGGTGGTGGATGAGCATGACCGCGACCAGCTCCGGGACGTCGAAGGGCTACTCATCGCGATCTGGGGCATGTCCCCCCACGGAGCTCCTATACCGTTCGACCTGTTGCGCAGTATTTCGCATGCAGGGTGCAACGTTTCCGCCGCCTACGATCCGGGAGGACAACTTTGCGGGGCAGCTGTCGGGATTGTCTCACCCGGCGGGAGCGCGACTTACTCGCTGATCGCCGGGGTCCTGCCCGGTACCGGCGACAAAGGCGTCGGCTTTGCCCTGAAACAGCACCAGCGGGCCTGGTCGCTGGCACGGGGCATCGAATCGATGACGTGGACTTTCGACCCGCTGGTCAGCAGGAACGCCCGCTTCAACCTGACCAAGCTCGGGGCAGTGGCGTCCGAATATGCCCAAAACTTCTATGGCGAGATGCAGGACGAGATCAACGCCAATGACGAGAGCGACCGGC
>NZ_JBFUJJ010000034.1:0-30331 GCF_056401435.1 Arthrobacter sp. P4_F10 | reverse complement strand
GCGTTCATCCTGAGCCAGGATCAAACTCTCCGTTGAAGTAAAACAGACACAACACGCGCCCCCGGGAAAACGGGATGCACGCACTGCACAAAATTTGAAACCAGCTGTAAAAACCAGACCACACCACGGGGTGGCGCAATCCAGTCAATTCAACCAATCCATATACAATAAATTGGTATCAACAAACTTGGCACACTATTGAGTTCTCAAACAACAGACACACCCGGCACCACCACAACCATTTCGGTCGAGGATCGCTCCGGAGCAACTTTTCAAACTTACCCGATCTTGGGAGTGTTTGCAAATTCGCATTTCTGCGATCTACATTCTCTCAAGAAGGTCCCCACCGTTATTTAGCGCGCAAATTTGCGAACCATTTTCAGGCTGTTTATCAGGGGGGTCGGTCGCTTTCTTTCCGCATCAGCGGCGGCGACTCGAATTACTTTACACGCCGGGAGGACCCCGCACAAATCAGGCGGCGGAGCGGGTGCCATGGGGCAAGAACCCTGAATTGGCGCGGATTACTGGCCCCCGCAAGTCTCCGTCAGGGCGAAGACGCGCACAACAGAGTTTTGTGCACCGCGTCACAGTCCGCAACACTGCCGCCGTCGTGGTCTCGGGGACTCTCCGGCAAGGGGTCAGCGATCCGCTTCAACCCGCTGTTTGGGGTGCGTCGAAGACCAGGGATTCCTCCGGTGCACGGTCAAAGTCCGCAGCTCGTCGACGACAAGGCCTCGTACTGGGGGGAACTCGGCCAATGCGATGATCCGCCCTCGCTCCTGGCCGGATTGCCGGACGGGTTGTTGTCACAGCAGGAAGGGAAGTTTGGGGCCGCAACCTGTTCTCCTGGCGGGGCCACACTGCTACGTTGGCTGGATGCAACAATCTCTCGTCAGGCCCAAGAACAGCAAGATCATCGCCGGAGTCTGCGCGGCCCTCGCGGACCGTCTCGGTGTCTCCAGGACGCTGGTTCGCCTCGGCTTCGTGTTCTTCGGCCTGTTCGGCGTGGGTGAGCTCGTGTACATCGCGTTGTGGATCATCATCCCCAAAGCTCCGTAGTCGAAGGCCACTAGTGGGTGGCGCACGGCGCCGCCCACGACGTCGGCCCGCAGGCGGGTTGTGCTCCTGCTCCGGGCAGTGTTGGCTTCCAACAAGGCCCGTCGGGAAGTCGACCGGCCACGATACGTCTCGGGGGAAGAGGTAGCGGTCTCATGTCATTTGTTCACGGGCGAAGCAGGCACTGGTGGGGCTGGTCGGGATTCGCAGTGGCTGTCCTCATGCTGACCGGCTGTGCTGAGTCCCATTTGCCGAATGTGGCGGACACGCCTGAGGTGCCAGCAGCAGTGTCCACCGCAACCGCGCCCGCGGGCGTGTCTGCTTCAACCGACGCCGACATCAACGTCGACAAGCTTCCAGCCTTCTATCAGCAGGCGATAAAGAAGATTCCGCAGCCGCTTCCCAACGGGGTCGCCTGGCCGGCCAAGGTACCCCCGGGCTTCGACGACCCCAACGTGCATTATGACCCCGCAGGTCGCGGGGAAGCCGTGGCATCAACGTATTGGCTGTGTGCCTGGCAGGGCGAATACCTCGACGCCTTCGAGAGCAGCGAACAGAAGCGGCAGGCTGAAGCGCTGACCATGCTCGATGCCTTCGTCGTCGACCCGTTCTTCACCCAAGTCTTCGTTGACCCCAGTCAGGGATGGAAGCGCGACGTTCTCGACCCCGCAAGAAACGGTGATACGTGGAGGATGAAGTCCCAGCACAGCGATTGCCCGGCGGTCGAATGAGTCCGCCCACTCGTTGATCATCACGGTTGCGCGTTTAGCTAAGGGCCGCCGCGACTACTCAGCCGGCCTCCGCCGCGTGCCATACTCGGAGCGTGACGACGTCGTACGCGTTTCGCGGTGAGCTGTGGCACTACCCCGAGCAGGCCGGCTGGCACTTCATCACGTTGCCGCCGGATCTGGCGGAGGAGCTCAAGGACCAGGCCGCCCCGTTCCGCAAGGGCTTCGGTTCGGTGAAGGTGAGCGCCTGCATCGCCGGGCAGCGTTGGCGGACGTCGCTCTTTCCGGACAGCAAGAGCAACTCGTACCTCCTCCCCGTCAAGAAGGCCATCAGGACCGCGGCCGGCATCCGCGCCGGGGACGAGGTGGACGTGGAAGTCGAGCTGGAGCTCCCGGGCTGAACACGTGTGACGAGCCGCGCGAATGAGCCGGGCGAAGAACGGCTCACCGCGCGGGTGATGCCTCGACAAAGGCCACCTGGGTGGAGTATTGCTGATAGAGCTTGACGGCCTCGTCGATATCGATGTGGCCGAAGTTCAGCGACACCTGCAGCCCCTCCAGCTGGGCACTTGCGGTCTCGGCCGCGCTCACACGGTCCGCCACGGAACGGGACGTGGCAAAATTCGTGGCCAGCGCCGCGGCAACGGAACAGATCACCGCCAGCAGGCACAGCCCTCGCCACACAATTGAGTCGTCGGCCAGGTTGAAGATGTTCGCCACTGCTTCGGTGAACCCCGTGCCCCCGACCGCTGGACCGGCCGCGAACGAGGCGGCCAGCGCGCTGCCCACAATGCTGATGCTCGCCAGGCGCGTGCGCCGCGGTCTTTCCCTGCCGAGGTAGACCTGAAGGTCCCGTTGCTTCTGGTCGATGCGGTTGGACAGCCTCTGCCTCGTATCGGATGTTTCGTCCATGACCTGGTCCCCGGTTCCCTCGCCGATCGTGTCCGCGCGCCTGGAAAGTGGGATCCGACCGCCAGCCGTCCCCGGCTTCACCGGGGTGCCCCCAGCCAGACGGAAGCTCCCGCCCCGTAGCCGCTCCTCCCGAAACGCGCACACGTTTAGAATGCTCCCGCGCCACTGCGAGTGTCTAGACAGTGGGAACCAGACGGCCGGTCAACCACCGACGTCGGCTGCCCACCAAATCGCCGACGTCGGTGTTCCCGGCTGCAGTGGTACCGGCGGCCTCCGCCAGCGCCAGGCGAAGCCACAGGACGACGCGCGGGACCCCCACTTCCGGTGCCGGAAATGGGGGTCGGGCCAGCGGTCAGCTCTGGAGAGACCGCAGGGATGCGTACGGTTCGCTGGGGAGGTTGCCGGCCTTCCACGGGCGCGTTGACCGAATGGGCGGGGTGTGGCCCCTGCCGTCGCGGACGACCGCAACGACTGTGGCGACGGCTGCGAAGACCAAGAGTCCGGCGAGCAGGATGGCGGCAAATTCCATTTGAGAAACACCTCGGGCGAGTGATGGAGCTGGTTGTTGGGGGCGGCTAGTGAGCTGGTGTTGAGGGCAAGCGCCGGGCTGATCCTTGTGGGAGTTACGCGGTGCGGCGCTGGTCCGGAATTCGGTCCTTTTGTGGGGACATGTCCAGTTTGCGCGCGCACCGTGTGAGCCACCGTGTGAGGGTTTTCCGGCCGGATTTCGGCCAGCTACCCGCCCGATTCGGCTCAGTTCAGACACCCGCCGCTCCCCCGCTGACGCCTCACCGCACGCTCACCATCACCCCCTCCCGCACGCCCGCTGGCGGCGTAGCATGACTCATATGGCCGAGACTTGGATTCGGCTCCTCGGTCCGCCCAGGATCGAGTCCGCTGGCACCGCACTCCGGCAGCCCCGGGGCCGCAAGGCCTGGGCTGTGCTGGCCTACCTCGCGCTTCAACCGGGCGGCACCGGCCGGGCCCGGACGGCGGCGATCCTGTTCCCCGATGCCGAGGACCCCCTCGGCGCCCTGCGCTGGAACCTCTCCGAGCTGCGGCGGACCCTCGGCGCGGAATCGGTCGGCGGCGACCCGCTGCGGCTGGTGTTGCCGGTCGGGTGGAACTGCGATGTGATGGCGGCCCTGACTCCCGCCGGCGGCGCCGACCCCCGCACCTTCGACGGCGAGCTCCTTGAGGGTCTCGCCTTCGCGGACTGCCCCGTGTTCGAGTCCTGGCTCGAGGACCAGCGGCACCGGCTCGAGAACTGCGTGCTCACGATGCTGTATGAGGCCTCGCTCGCAGCGCTGGCGGCCGGAAGGGCGGATGACGCCGTCGACCTCGCCACCCGTGCGCTGCACCTGGACCCCTTCAACGCCGACTGCCACGCCGTGCTGATCAAGGCCCTGGTGTCCTTGGGCGAGTACCGGCGGGCGCGGGAGCAGGCCGACAAATGCCGCGAGCTGTACCGCAGGGAGCTCGGGCTCGGCGTGCCGGCGGAGGTGCGCCGAGCGCTGACAGACGCGGCGCCGCCGGCCGAGCCCGGGCTGCCGGCCAGTGGGGCCGCGGTGCGGTCCTACCTCGATGCCGCCGAGGCGTCGCTCTCGGCAGGCTCGGTGGACCGCGGGCTGGAGCAGTTACGCCTCGCAACCGAGATAGCGCAACGTACCGGCGACCATCATTTGCTCGCCGAATCCCTGGTCACGCTGTCCGGGGCGCTGATCCATCAGGCCGGCGGCCGCGGCGCCGAGGTGGCCGATCTCCTGCACCGGGCTTTGAAATCGGAGGGATTGGATCCGGAAGGCCTGCAGTCGGAGATGCGGAACCCCGGGCGGCCGGCCTCGCGGGTGGCGGCGGCCGCGTACCGGGAGCTCGGGTACCTTTCCGTGCAGCGGGGCATTCCGGACCGTGCCGCCGGCTGGCTGGAGCAGGCTGCCCGGGCGGCGGACGGGTTCGACGACGAACGGTCCAGGATCCTGGCCATCCAGGGCATGGCGGCCTCGGACACCGCGCACTACAGCGAGGCGCTGGCGGCACTGGCCGAATCGACGCGGCTCGCCACCGCCGCGGGCGGCCGCCGTCTGCTGGCGTTCAGCACGGCCCTTACCGGCCGGGTGCATCTGCTCCGCGGGGATCTGGAGCCGGCTGCTGAATGCCTGGACCGGGCCCAGGAACTGATCGCGGCCGAGCACTGGACGGCGTTCGAGCCGTTTGTGGCCGGGCTCCGGGGCGAGACCTTCCTCGCCGCCGGCCGGCTGGAGGACGCCGCTCCCCTGATCGACCGCTCGTGGGTGATGGCCGATGTCGCCGGCGACCACTGCTACCTGACCCTGGCCGCCGGGGCCAAAGCCCGGCTCAGCATGGCGCTGAACGACCAGGCCGCGGCCGAGGAGTGGCTGAAGCGTGGCCTCGACACCACCCCCTGGTATCTCTGGTACCGGGCGCGGCTGCTGGACACGGCCGCCGAGGTCGCAATCGACGCCGGCTCCCCCGCCGCCGCGGACTACGCCGACCGGCTGGGGACCATGGCCAGCCGCGGCGCCTTGCGCGAACTCGTGGTCCGGGCGCACTCGCACCGGGCGGTCCTGGGCGACACCGCCGCCGCGGAGACGATTCCGTGGCTGGCCAAGGACATCGACAACCCGGCTCTCAACACGTATCTGGCGCGGCGGGGCCAGCTTTGAGCAGTAGCCCCACCGTGTGGGGGGCGGACGACGGCGGCGCGGAACCGCCGTCGTCGTCGTACTTCTTTTGGAAGCACAGGTGGGTTAAACAGGACGAGTGCCGCGATCCCTTCGTCGACAGCGCCGAGGCGGGACACATGGTTGTGATTCCTGATCGCCCCGAAGTGGGGGGTCCGCTTTTACGACTCGGTTACCCCACAACCCGACCAAATTCACCCCTTGACCTTGCCCTCATGCAAACGACAGTCTTCCTGCGTGCGCACCTGAAATGTTTCACGGTCAGGCAATGTCCCGTTCCAAAATGGGAATTTCACCAACTGCAAAGGAGCAACCCATGAAAGGCTGGCTCGCACCGATTGTCCTCACGGTTGGATTCGTCGCAGGCGCCGGTCCGGCCGTCGCCGCTCCCGATCCAAACAAGCCGACCCCAAACCCCAGGCTGCGGGAGGCACTGGGGTCTGCCTGCCCGGGTTTCGACGTCACGGCCCAACTCACAGGTAAGTCGAAGCTCATCGACCTGCCCGGCGACCGGTTTATTGGGATTTCTCCAGGTGCCACCATCACGCTGACTGGTCCTTCTCCTGCTCTAAGGAGAGTAAGCTACGTCATCACCGGGTCAACTCATATACAAGTCCTGCCCGACGGCAGCCAGGAGATCAGTTCGACCGGAAGGAACCTCATCATCGTTCCCGAAGTAACCTGTAAGCATCCCAAGGGACTTTTCCTTACGACGGGCAACGTCAGCTACGCCCTCAATAAGGACGGAACAGAAAAGAGGCTGTTCTCCGGCTCAGGCAGGGTAACTGACGTCTGCGCGCTGCTCGCACCCTAAACTCCTCCGCCGGACGCAGGCGCTTCCGGCCAAGGGTCGGAAGCGCCCTTCGGCATACGAATCTGGCAACCCAGAAGTGAGAACAGTTGGACAATGACGGGAACTTGGGTCGAAGTCCGGAACGACTCGAGAATCCCAATTACTCAGGTCTCCTTCTCCTCATTTGAACTCCCGAGTTGGGAGCATTACAAGAGTGCTTCCCCAACTGCGGATCTGCATAGGAGAACGCCTACCCCCCTGTCCGGCGGCAGCGGGCTTCCGGTCACCAGCAACATTTCGCCCGGGGAAGCGTTGCGATACAGCGGCGCAGGTTTGCGCCCTCACTACATACACTGAGGTGCACCGATACCGCAGGCGTCACTTGGATAAGGACCACCATGGATCAGGAACAGGGAATAGCGTTAGACACCCGGGGCCGGGTCCACACCCACGTTCTAGCGCAATTTGAAGCAGCGCACGGTCGTCAGGCTTAACCTGTGAACCCCGGGCACCCCTTTATCCGCTGCCGTGAACGGGGACTTAGTGATGTCATGCCTGATTAATTATTACAAGCAAGTAGGCCGCCCCTCCGAGCAAGATAATAGGTAAAGGCGCGGCCATTATTATGGCGGCAGCGAGTGCTACCAGTCCCAAAATCATCCAAGGCCGAAATACTACGCCCAAGACCCTGCTGACCAAGCTAAAAATCAGCACCTTCTTCGCGGGCGGCGCCTCGTGGTCAGCGCCGGATCGGATGAATTCGGCTATCTCAGTCAATCGCTTGCGAACGACGAGTGCCTTCTCCTCGCGGCTTGCCTTGGGCTCAAGCATGTTGCCGTGTCCACCTTCGTAGGATCGGACATGCTCGGTAAGGACAGCATCATACTGATCAAAGCCGGAGAACCCTCCCGTACCAATGTCAGGGCTCGTGCCGCTAAGTATTGATGCCAGGATGCCGACCGGCACATCGTGACGCGCTCCGTCGCTATGAATACGGCCATCCATCCAAGTGCCCCCGGGCGTGTAGTGGCCGACTTGCAGACGGCCTACGACCTTGTTCCAGTCATAGTTCTTGGGCAGAACCGAGGCCGCTAGATAGATGCGCCTAAAGCGCATACTCGGGACCTTAAGTAGACAACGACCTAACATATAGGTTCCGTTGCTGTGGCCGGCAAAATACATGTTGTTCGGGTTGTGGGTTATGAACTTGTCGGAGTACCACATGAGTAAGTTGCGCGTATTGCGCCTGCGAATCCAAGGTTTCGCAAAATCGATTGAGCCGAAGTACCCGTATGTCGGTGTCACGATGTCGGACTCACTAAATGTCCCTGCACTGCCGTTCGCGGGGGCAAGGACGAGGTTTTTGAGCAGGCTCACCCAGTCTTCACTCTTGGAGGATCGAATACCGTGAATTATGAAGACGACTGGATGTGGAGACTCCTCTCGCAAATCACTCATCTCCGGAACGGAACCCAAAACTGCCCTGCGCAGATATTCGTACCTCTCACTCAAGGTGCCGCCACTGCTTATGTCAATAAGGTCATCGTGGCCGGAGTCCGGCACAGTGAGCGCAGCGGCATTCCGCATGAACTCGGGATCTAGAATATCACTCTGCGATATAACTTCGTCGCGGTCCCCCAACAGCTGTACAACTTCCAAGGACGGATTTACTGCGCGATCGGATGCTTCCAGATTTCCAATAAATTCAAACCACCGAAGCCGCAGATCGGTAATGTATTCGGACCCTGCCTCGAAATGTTCGACCATGAAGGCACCAAGCATCGACAAACACTTTGCGAGTCTCCGCTGAAGGGGGTCCAGATTATCGAGGACATAACCGCGGTTTGGGCTGGCCAGAAGAACCACTCGCGAAACACGTTCGGTCCACGGAGTCACGCCAGGGACGACCCTACCCTCCGCAGTTTGCCGATCGCTGTCGAGCATGAGTGCGTCACGAACCAGCAGCCCACCAAGGCTATGTCCGACCAAAATTATGTTTTCAGGACAGTTCGACTCCCCATTCTCACCGGCCCATGACCGTATCCTGGCAGCGAGCTTTCGAACCTCTCCTGCGACGTCCATTCTGCTGAAAAGACCAATCTGGTGGGCGTAAGTCTCGATCTGCCAATCCTTGAGCTTTGGCTCTTTTGCGAGTGCATCAAGTAACGCACGCGAGTTTCCGGGTCGGTATTGGATGCCAGGAACATAGATCAGAAGCCCAGACGCGTTACTATCGGTAATCTCGTCACGCTGTTGCGACAAAGCTTCCCCCTCAGGTTACATTCCATCTGATTGCTTTGCAGGCCTGGATTAGATAGCCCAAAGTGTGCTCCAGCACGCCACCGCTGCGCAAGAGTTCGCAGCCCGCTTCTGAGTAAATCTCGACGTTCATGGGATCCCCTTAGCGCCTTAAGGTCTGAACGTATCCAGGTTCCTATGGTTTAGGGTCTCAGTGGTTCCAAATACAGACCCCGACCTCGGATGGCGCCGCGCTAATGACCGACCGCGGATAGTCGCCGCTGGAGCTGAGCAGCGCTGTAACGCTCGTTGTCCAAGAAAAACGGCTTACCCGGTTCCTCCTCGTACCCGGGTCCAGCACCTATGCCCACCTGAATATCCTGGGTCTTGGAAAATTTCGCGAGAAGAATGCGGTCGTCTTCATTCGCTTCATCCTCAGACACGATGTCTAACCTGACGGTCGTGCTCTTGTCTCCTGCAAGGACACTTGCCTCGATAGCGCCCAAGTAGTCCTCGGGCGTTTCGATGAATAAATCAAGCTGTGCCGATTCGCCTGCGTCCAAGTCGTAAGCGACCGGGGCGCCCCCGTCGAACAGCTTCACCTCTGGGTTGCCCTTGTGAGGTTCATCGTCACTCCAGACTGCAATGGAGCGGTTGTCCGCCGGTAGTATGCCTGCCTGGCGAAAAACCGCGCCTCCGATAGGAATAATGCAGCGAACTGCAACGAGAGGGACGACGGGGCTTCTCACCTCGCCCTTGGTCTTGAAGTCGCGAACGGTGATGCCGCCCGACTCAGCCTCGTTCCGAAGGCTTACTGAAAGGTAGGTGACATACGGAGTCCCGTGTCGTCTCAGCCACTTATGCTGTTCCTCGCTACACACCCTGACCCCGGGCATATTGGGCTGGTCCACCAAATCGGAGGGAAATTCATCAAAAGGTGCATCCACGGGGACCGCGTAGTCGCCCAATGAGTATGCGACGCTGCCCGCTTCGATCTTCAGTGTGCTGGCATCGCCGGTTCGGGTGGATATCAATTGACTCAATTGAACTAGCCCACCCGCCAGCCCAACGAGAACAGCCAGGCCAGCGACGGCTGGCCACCCCTTGCGTAGCAGCTGAAGCCACCGCGGCGGTGGCCCACTTTTCGAAGCGGCAGGCACCCGCTCGGGCGTGCTAGCAGCTTCAGGCACCCTTTCTGAGTCCATTCGGCCAGCCGTTCTACGCATCGACGCTGATTCCGCAATCTTCCTCGCCGATCACCTACTTGGCAACCAAAAGCCGGCCAAACAATTGGCTTCGCACCATTTACTATTCAGACAGCCGTGACCAGCTTCCACGAGAAGTACGGCCACCCAATTCGCGGCACACCGACCGGCCATATTCGGCACGTCCGCAGCCTTCGCCTTGGGCTTGGGAAGGCAAACAAGGAAAACCAAACCGTTTAGGACAATCTAGGCAAGAGTGTACAGACCGTCCTGATGGGTGACCAGCAGTAGAGAAACGGACAGCGTGAAGAACGACAGATGGGACACGAATCTTCTCGCTTTCGCATTCGGCGTGCTTCCTCGGCCGTCCGCCGTGCTCTCCATGCGGTTATGGGTGGGCTCCGATCAGGCTGACATAGTCAACCGATCCCTGTAGACCTCAAGGTGCCCATACTTGCCGAATTGAACAGCACGCCACGTCGGAAACGGTGGACGCCCGCTTGGAAGTGAAGGGAGCGACAGTCGTAGAACTTCCGCCGACCCTCTTGCCCAAGGGGTACGAGTTACAGGCCGTATACATTTGTGACGGTCAGCCCGACCCCAAGTTCAGGATTGAGCTTGCGGACATTGCTCTCAGGGATGAAACTCGTAACGCTGCGCGCTGGTCAACCAGTCGGCATGCAAAAGTGGCCGGGGCAACAATAGCCCTAGCAGGCACGCTTATTGGCATCGGCTCTTACTTCATCGACTTCGCAACCATGACCCCGGGCCCCCTGGGACCTTTAGGCCCTGATCCACGCGTTGCGCTGTGCTTCAGTCAACTTCGGCAACCCCGAATTCAAAGCAATGAGCATTTCCAGACTCCGCCTCCCTGCCTTCACCGACCACCAGCCGGTCCGGTCGCATGCGCAAGGCCTCCTTGACGAGCCGCCGCAGCGGAATCTCACCCTGCTCCTCCAGGTTCGGCTGCCGGCACTGAAGACCCACGACATCGCGGAGCGGCAAATTGCAGCTCGAAGATTTCCTCCATCGTGATGACCCGCTCCCGGGTCCCCGATGCTCGCGGCGAGGCAGTTGAGCATGGTGGTTTTAGCCGGCCAAGTCGCCATAGCTGTCCGCCACTTAAGCAGCAGTGGGCCAGTCCTTGGCCCGTCACCCGTATGGTATGGGCATGACGTTCTCTGGTTATGACAAGTCCGAGCCGTATTGGTTGATCAAGATGCGACAGACCGCCCAACAGCGCCCTCGGACGCGTTTCGTGAAGATTCGCTGGATTGAATTGCATCATCTACTTCGGGAACGAGATGCCCTATGGGAAGCGGCCACTCCGACCACCCGCGAAAGGCTTCTGGCCCAGCGAGCGAAGGATAACTACGGCTTCCTGGCGCCGTACGAGCTGGAGGCTTGGGAGGAGTGGCGCGATAAGGAGGACCCTGCCGAGACTGTGTCTTGACATGTAGTGGGATTGCCGGCCGGACTGGCGCCCGAGACGAGGATGTTAAGACTGCTGGCGATGCCCGCGCCGAGAAACCTGGCGGCCTGCGGCATCTGCGTTCCGGCTCTACCAGGTGCTCCAGCCGGCTGGCCTTCACCGAGAACTTGCGGATGTTGATGGCCCAGTGGAGCCGGGTGCCATCTGGGATCACCAGGTGAAGGCGGGAGCCCGATGTTATCTAGCCCTTGTTCGTCCAGATACCCAACTCCCGGACATTGCCTGTGAGTAACTGCCAGGCACTCTCACGAACTCGGTTACGGCCGCTCCTAGTACACGGGGGGTCTGCTCGTGAGCTGTCTTAATCGAGTAGGAGGGCCGGGTTTCCCGGCCCTCCTCTCACACCACCGTACGTGCGGGCCTCGCATACGGCGGTTCGTTAGGTTGTATTGTAGCGACGCCAGGCATCGTGAAGGAACACCAGGCCAAGGGTTTCCCAGTACTCGTTGGGTCAAAGCCCGTTGAAGGATCGGAGAGCCCGCGGTGCGCCAATAGGCTTTGCTGGTCATGCCCCACTCCCACGCCTTGCGCGGTGAGATGCCGAGCTTCCGCAGGTTAGCCACAGGGGTACGCGGTTTCTTCCATTCCTTCCACCGGATTTGTCGCATCCTGCGTCGGAACCACTTGTCCAGCTCCGAAAGTATCTTCAGAGTATCGGCGAGACGGAAATAGCCCATCCAGCCCCGGACAAAGCGGTTCAGCAGCTTGATGCGCTCCCCCATTGAGATGCTCCACTTCCGGGAGGTAAGTTGCTTGATCCTCGCTTTGGCCCGTTTCAGGGCCTTCGGAGCAACCCGCAGCTTCACCCCGGACGCGGAGTAGTAGAAGCCATAGCCCAGCAATGTAGCTCCGCTTGCCGGACTGATCTTCGACTTCTCACGGTTCACCTTCAGTTTCAGATCCTGGTCCAGAGTCTTGGTGCACTGGTTCAGAACCCGCTCGGCTGCCCGTTTGCTCTTGACGAAGACCCGGATGTCGTCGGCATACCGGACGAACCGGTGACCGCGCGACCACATCAGCTGGTCGAAGTCATCGAGCATGATGTTCGATAGCAACGGCGATAGCGGCGACCCCTGCGGGGTCCCCTCCTCCGTCGGCTGCTTCACACCATCGGCCATGATCCCCGCCTCAAGATAGCGTCGGATCAGGCCCAGCAGTCGTTTGTCCTTCACTTTCCGCGCAACACGGGCCATCAGCGCATCGTGGTTCACCCGGTCAAAGAACGCATCCAGATCAACCTCGATCACCCACCGATAACCCTGCCCGACCACAGTCCGGGCGACCCGGACCGCATCATGGGCGCTTTTCTTCGGCCGGAAACCATAAGAAACCGGCACGAACCCCGGATCAAAGACCGGGACCAGCACCTGCGCGATTGCCTGCTGGACCAACCGGTCCAGCACGGCCGGCACACCCAGCTTCCGCTGCCCGCCATCAGGCTTGGAATCATCACCTGACGCACAGGCTGCGGACGGTATGTGCCCGCATCGAGTTGTTCCCGGACACCTGCCCAATGTCCTAAGACCCACGAACGGAGCTCATCCGTACGCGTCCCGTCAGCACTAGGGGCACCCCGGTTCGCCTCGACACGGCGTAACGCGGCCAACAGGTTATCCCGCGAGAACACCAGTTCTCACAGATCCCCCGGACGGCCGCTGACTGCATTACCGGCACGCGCCGGAACATCACTACGCTGAGCACGGCTAGCTCCCGGATTCACCGTTACCTCCCCGTGCTCGCCCGCGACCGCGGGATGGCTGCGATCTGTGTGACGTTCACGAGCAATGCCCGTTCAACATGTCATGTCCCAACGTTCAGCCCTTCCCGGCGAACCTCACGATTCCCGCCGGTACTACGGCCTCGGCTGACTTCTGCCCCATCAGGACGACCCTTAAGGCCACCCCGCTCCAACCGGCAACCCGGATGACGCACTGGGACAGATCTCCCCAGATAAGAACATTCACTTTCCCCCTGCCGCCGCCGCATTTACACACCGGCCGTTTCGATGGGACGGGCTTCACCATCTGTTGCTGGCTCACCCCGACCGGCATGCCTTCTATGCGGTTCGTGTCCCTCGGTGCAGGGATTTGCCTCCGGCTTCCTTCCCACCCCACCTCACGATGACGCAGTTGCCTTAGCTAGAAGTTAAACCACCTTCTCCTACAGAGGACTCACACCTCCAAGCGAATGCCCATGCTGGGCGTACAACAAAAAGCAGGGCCCGTCCGAAGACGGGCCCTGCTCGAAACCTAATGGTCCCGGGTATCTAAATGGAAATTAGATAGCCTGGATGTTGGTGGCCTGGGGACCCTTGGGGCCCTGCTCGGTTTCGAAGGAGACCTTCTGGTTCTCTTCGAGGGAGCGGAAGCCGGAGGAGTTGATCGCAGAGTAGTGTGCGAAAACGTCCTGTGAGGAGTCATCGGGGGAAATGAAGCCGAAGCCCTTTTCAGCGTTAAACCATTTGACGGTACCAGTAGCCATTATTTTTGTCCTTCGTGAAGGTGGAGGAACTGTCCCGACTTTCGGGTCCTCCTGTTTGGGGTGCTCAAAACCGCTGCTTCAGAAGAACATGGGCTTTCGACCATGCGTACTGCCTGAACTACGAACTGCATAAACACAACAACAGGATCTACTGTACAGGAGATTCCGGACACCAATTACCACACCCCGTCGAGCCACCGTCCGCGGCAGCCCGCCCGGCACCGCGCCCGTCCCCCCCGCCCGCACCGACTCCCTGTGGGCAGGCCGCTGTACCGTGCCGGGCCGCGGGCATATCCTGCTGGAAGACCAGCCCGTGACCGTCAGTTACCGGAGGAAGACTCATGGACATGCCCAAAGCTTCCGACGCCGACAAGGAGCACTTCCGCGCGGTGCTTCCCGACCATCCCGACGTGGTCGTCAAGCCGATGTTCGGAAACCTAGGGGCGTTCGTGAACGGCAACATGTTCGCCGGCCTGTTCGGCCCCACCATCGGCGTAAAGCTGGGCCAGACGGACAAGGAAATGCTCGAAAGCACCGAGCGGACCGTTCCGTTCGGGCCGCCTGAGCGCCCCATGGGCGGCTATACCGGATTGCCGGAGATCTGGAATGCCGAAGGTGACGGCGATGAGGCACGGGCCAAGGCCTGGGTGGAGAAAGCATTCGAGCACGTGGCCGGACTGCCGCCGAAGGAGCCGAAGGTTTCTAAGCCCCGGTCCAAAAAGTAGCCGCCGGCTCCGGCCGTTGATTGGATGTGCTGTTAGAAGGCTAGGGCAGGGCAACATTCACGAGTTCTGACCGGCTCCCTGTCTCCAGGTCCTCGGTAAGGACCAGCGCACCGACCTGGGGGCAGTAATACTTATGCTCCCGTGAATTCCTTTCAAGCGGCGTCCAGTCGTAGACCTTGACGCAGTCGGTGTACGTGCCTGACTTTGTGGTGACGGTCTCGCCCGTAGCTACGGTGTCCCGCATGTCTTCCGCGCGACCAACGTAAAATTCCTGCCTGTAGGAGTCACCGACGCGCTGCTCGGCCTTCATCCAGATACCGGCTTCTGCGCCGTCTTTTCCATGGAGAAAGCTGCCGGAGTGGTTCAACAAAATTCCATTACTGTAGTTGTTCACGTCCTCGCCGAAATACCACACGTCGCCGTTTTTGTGTTGCGCCAGGTAATCCCGGGTTTCCTCTACGAGCTGCCCGTTCTTGTACTCCTTATCCAGATAGACCACCGTCTCAACACCCTCTATGGTCATGGTCTCCTGCAGGATTTCGATCTCGATCCTCTCGGTGACTCTTCCTTGCTCGGTGGTCTCGTAAGTCAGTTTTTTGCCGACAGGGAGTGCGAAGTATTTATTGGTGATTTCAGTGGTGAAATCTGCTGGGTTGATCTGCGGGTTGTACTCCGCGGCCCTRCTTCTTTTTGTGTTGTCGAAGACAAATAATGTCGCCCCACCAACAACCAGCAACAGGACGATCACACCAAAGAAGATTTTGGTTCGTCGATTCATGACCTTTCCCACTCCTTCTGAGTAGAAATTCCTTTGGGGGGTCAGAGCACCGTTGCTTGCCCACGGCCATAGAAAAAAGGTAGCGGTGCGCACTGAACCAGAACACCCTTGACGAACACCACGCTTGGAGAGGCACCGCATCCCAGTGGCGCCAGCGAAGGTACGATCTGTCTCAGCGAGCGGGACGCCGCCCGTCTTCATTTTGCCGGAGTCTTTATGGGGGAGACCAAATGCTTGAATTGAAACGCATCTACTGGACGCRCCAATTACTCCGGTTGGCCATGGCCGCATTGACGGTGTGGATGTTCGCCGCTGCCATCCTGTCGCTCGTGGCGCGTTCCGGGAATGTAGCTGCGGATCGACGGCCTAAAACCGTGACTGCCATTTTCGCGGAGATGTTCGGCGGCGTGCTGGCGGCCGTCGGGCTTCCCGGCGTCCTCGCCGTCGTCCTGATCATGATCGTCGCCATCATCCGCGGCCGGGACGTCCTGCGCCGCGACCCGCTCCGGCGCTTCAGCCGCCAGCAGCGCCGCGAAGGCATGTCGCGGGCGGAAGGCCAGTGCGAGATGGAGGCGGGCTTCCGCAGACGTTGCGCCCGTCCTGCGGAACACGGTGACCATTTCTACCCGTGGTCCAAGGGCGGGTCCACGAGCCTGCAGAATTTCGTCGCCGCGTGCAGCAGGTGCAACCGCGCGAAAGGCGCGCAGATCCCGTCGCCGGGCCAGCAGGAAAGACTGGAACGACGACGGCGGACGTACGTAACGCTTGGGGATGCGGTTGCCGTCGGTGAACGGCAGCCGCTCCGCTAGCGACATCTTGCCGTCTTCCGCCATCTGCTATCTGCCGGCGCACGTTGCGGGACGTGGCGACTCCTCGTCCACAGAAAATGTCCGCGGCGCCCTTTAGAGTGAACATAGGACGTGAGGCGGGCAACACCACGAGGACCGGATGGACTACTACGCAATCAACGCCCTGCGCGAAAGCCATGCAGGCTGGTCCCTGCTGCGCGCCCAGAACGCGCCGCTCGCCATCTCGTTTTTCATGGCCGCCTTCACCGGCCCCAACCAGCGCAACCTAGGCCGCCAGCAGCTCATCGACAGCCTGGACGATGTGCTCTTCGGCCTGCGGGATGCCTACGGCGAAGACAAGTTTCCGCGCCGGGCCTCGGAGTACCTAGACGACTGGGCCGCCCCCGAAAGGGCCTGGCTGCGGAAGTACTACATCCAGGGCCAGGACGAGCCCCGCTACGATCTCACCGCGGCCGCGGAAGACGTGGTCCGCTGGGTGGAGGGCCTGCGCGGACGCGACTTCGTGGCCACCCAGTCCCGGCTCACCAGCATCTTTGCCGTCCTGGAGCGGCTGGTCCAGCAGTCGGAGACCGATCCCGAGGTGCGGCTCGCCGAACTGCAGCGGCAGCGCGACGGGATCGACGCCGAGATGCAGCGGATCCGGGACGGCAACATACGCGTCATGACAGGCCCCGAAGCGCTGGACCATTTCCAGCAGCTGACCGCCCTGGCCAAGGACCTCCTCTCGGATTTCCGCGAGGTCGAACAGAACTTCCGGAAGCTGGACCGCCAGGTCCGCGAGCAGATCGCCACCTGGGACGGCACCCAGGGCGAGCTCCTGGAATCGATCTTCGCAAACCAGCAGGACATCAGCAGCTCCCTGCAGGGGCGTACGTTCCAGGGCTTTTGGGACTACCTCATGTCCCCGGAGTCCCGGAGAAAACTGCAGGAACTCCTCCAGCGCGCCACCCAGATCGAGGCCCTTGCCCACGCGGACAACCTCCACGCCGTGGTGAACCTGCACCAGGACTGGCTGCCCGCCGTCGAACAGACCCAGGGCACCGTCCGCCAGCTGTCCCAGCAGATGCGCCGACTGCTCGACGACAAGGTGTTCCTTGAGAACAAGCGCATCATGCAGCTCATCCGGAGCATCGAGTCCGGTGCCCTCGCCACCCGGGAGCAGCCGCCGTCGGGGGACTTCATGACCATTTCGGCCCCGTCAGTGGACATTACGCTGCCTTTCGAACGGCCGCTGTATGAGCCGAGCCGGCGGGTGATGGTGGACGACGACGTCCTCACGGCCGACGACGCGGACGTGGACGCCGGCGCCCTGTTCAGCCAGTTCCACGTGGACAAGGAACGACTCAAGGCCAATATCGACGCAGTCCTCGCCGAGGCGGAACAGACCACCCTCGCGGAGGTCACCGCCGCCTACCCCGTCTCGCAGGGCCTGGCGGAAATTGTGACCTACTACCAGCTGGCCACAGAGTCGGACTGGGCAAGCATCACGCCGGACGCCCTGCAGCAGGTTTCGTGGCAGGCCCCGGACGGCAGCATCCGCGAAGCGACCATCGATCAGATCATCTTCGGAAGGCCAGCATGAACCCGGCGTCGAATTCCCCAAGCACTGCGGAAACGGAAAGCCGGACACCCGAGGAACTTCCCGGTGTGGTCACCCGGCTTTTCAAGGGTGTCCTCTACGCCGAAGGGGACGAGAAGCTCTGGCAGTCGCTGCTGGGCCTGTCCTCCCAGGTCCGCGACTACGTTTCCGTGCTGGGTCTGGACCTGATCCTGGACGAATCCGAGGGCTACGCGTTCCTGAAGTCGCGCGAGGACCCCGATAGCAATCTCCCCCGGCTGATTCCGCGGCGGCAGCTGACCTTCAACGTCAGCCTGTTGCTGGCCCTCCTGCGCGGCCGGATGCTGGAGTTCGACACCAACAGCAGCGAGCTCCGGCTCATCATGACCGAGCAGGACATCGCGGACATGGTCGCCGTCTTCCTGCCCGAATCCAGCAACGAAGCCAGGATCATGGACCGGCTCGCCACCGACATCAAGAAGGTGGTGGACCTCGGTTTTCTGCGCAAACTCCGCGGACAGCCCGGCACATACGAGGTGGCCCGAATCCTCAAGGCGTTCGTGGACGCCCAGTGGCTGGAGGAGTTCGACGCGCGGCTGGCGGACTACCGAGCGACCCTTTCGGGAACAGGGCTTTCGGGAACAGGCCTCGCCGGAGCGGCGCCCGCCAGCGCCGGAACACCGGACGCCAGTGCCGCGGAGGAGGACAGCAAGTGACAGCTGACCTGCAGGACACCCTTTTCAGCCTGGAAGAAAAGACGGACGACGCCGCCACTCCCCCGGGCTTCCGGCTGCACCGTTTGGAGCTGCTGAACTGGGGCACGTTCCACCAGGGCGTGCGGACGTTCCGGCTGGACGGTGCCAACAGCCTCCTTACCGGTGACATCGGCTCCGGGAAGTCGACCGTTGTCGACGCCATCACCACCCTGCTGCTGCCGGCGAACCGGATCGAGTACAACAAGGCGGCCGGAGCGCAGAAGAAGGAGCGCTCGCTGATGTCGTACGTGCGCGGCTTTCACAAGAGCACGCGCAGCACGGGCGGCGAGTACTCCAAGCCGGTGGCACTGCGGGGCACGGGCGCCCTGACCGTAGTGCTCGCCGTTTTCCACAATGCCGTGCTCAACAAGTCGGTCACCCTGGCCATCACGCTGTGGGCAACCCAGGAAGCGGGCCAACCCAGCCGCTTCTACTCGCTTGCTGAGGCGGATCAGTCCATCGCGGCGGACTTCTCAAACTTCGGGCAGGACCCCGCTAAGTTGAAGAAGAAACTCCGCGCTGCCGGTGCAGCCGTCCATGACACCTTCGAGCCCTACGCCGCAGCCTTCAAGCGGCAGTTCGGGATCAGCGGCAACCAAGCCATGGAACTGTTCCACCGCACGGTGTCCATGAAGCAGGTGGAGAACATCACCTCCTTCGTGCGCACCAACATGCTGGAGGAAGACAACGTCGGCGAGCGCATCGGTAACCTCATCCACCATTTCGACGACCTAAAAAGGGCCCACGACGCGGTGCTGCGGGCCAAGGACCAGATCACGCTGCTGACTCCAATCAAAGGGGGCGCAGCACAGCACGCGCAGCTGAGCCGTGAGGACGAGCTGGCGCGCCAGCAGCGGGACCAACTGCATCCCTGGTTCACGGACCGGAGGCTGCAGCTGAGCCTGGAACACCAGTCGGAGCTGACACGCACCGGGGAACGGCTCCAGGAAGACGGCACGAAACTGCGCACCGCAATCACCGGGAAGCGGCACGAGCTGTCCGCCATCCAGGAGGACATCCGCACCAACGGCGGCGGCCGGCTGGCAGCCATCGACGCTGACGTTGCACGGCTGACTGACCAGTCCAGGACCCAGCGGCAGCGCTTCGAGACCTACACTGCAGCAGCCAAGGACCTGGGACTTCGGACCCCGGAAGACCGGGTGCTGTTCGACGCGAACCGGGCACGGCTCGGTAAGGTCGAATCGCAGCTCGGCAACCAGTCCAATGAGCTGCAGGAAGACCGAACGAAGCTCTCCATTACCCGCACCGAACAGACGGCCCGGCTGACCGAGATCGGCGCCGAACTGCGCAGCCTGCAGTCCCGACCCAACCTGCTGCCGCTCCCCCAGCTGGAGCTCCGCCGTCGGCTGTGCGATGGAACGGGAATCGCGGAAACCGCGCTGCCGTATGCCGGCGAACTGCTGCGGGTCCGCGACGGCGAGAGCGCGTGGGAGGGCGCAGCGGAACGCACACTGCACGGCTTCGCCCTGTCCCTGCTCGTCCCGGCAGAACACTATGCGGCGGTCAGCAGTTGGGTGGATGCCAACAACCTGCGCGGCCGGCTGGTCTACCTGAGGATCGGAGAATCCCCCGCGGCCAGGACGGCGGAGCCGCGCACCCTGGCCGCGAAGATCGCCATCAAGCCGGGCACGCCGTTCCGCAACTTCCTGCTGGATGCACTCGTCATCCGGTTCGACCACGTCTGCTGCGACACCCTCGAGGACTTCCGCCGCTACCCGCAGGCGCTGACGGTCAACGGTCAGCTCAAGGGCGGCCGCGGCAGGCACGAAAAGGACGACCGGCGGGAGCTGACGGACCGGCGCAACTATGTGCTCGGCTGGGACAACCACGACAAGATCAGCCGCTTCCTCGCCGAGCAGGACGAGGTCAAGGGCCAGCTCGGGGTCACGGAGACCCAGCTGAAAAAGGTCAACGCCTCCCTGGGCGATCTGGGCCGGCAGAACCAGCAGCTCGGCACCGTGCGCTCGGTTGCGGACTTCGGTGAGATCAGCTGGCAGCTCACGGCCCGGCGGATCGAAGAGCTCAAGGCGGAAACGCTCGAGCTGGAGACCGCCAGCGACGTCCTGAAACAGCTCACGGCCAAGGGGGCCGCCGTGGCTGCGGACCTGGAACGGCTCGAGGACAAGGCCGGCAGGCTGCGCGAGCGCCTGGGCGCCAACGAGAAGGACGCGAAGGACATCGAGGAAGCGATCGATGAATGTCGCGGCATTCTCGCGGAGGCTCCCTTGTCGGACGACGGCGGCGTGCTGGCCGCCGTCGAACAGCTCACCGCCGCTGCACTCGGGGACAAGGCGATCACGTACAAGAACACCGGCACGGCAGAAAGTGCCGTCCGCTCCGGACTGACGGATACCATCGATGCGCTGTCCAAGCGCATCGCCCGGGCGGCCGAGAGCACAGTCCGGCTGATGGCGGATTTCCGCAACAAGTACCCCAACGAGACCACGGACATCGACGCCGCGCTCGAGGCCGCCGCGGACTACAACCGGCTGCTGGAGCAGCTGGTCAGCAATGACCTCCCCCGGTTCGAGGCGCACTTCAAGGAATCGCTGAACCAGAACACCATCCACGAGGTGGTGGCGTTCAACGCATTCCTGGACAGCCGGCGGCAGGACATTGTGAACCGGATCGGCGAGATCAACCAGTCGCTGGCCGGGATCGAATACAACCCCGGCCGTCACATCCAGCTGGAGCATCAGAACACGTCCGACCAGGATGTGCGCGAGTTTGGAGTTGACTTGCGGAACTGCTCGGAGGGGACCATCGGCGACGAGGACCAGTACTCGGAGCAGAAGTATCTGCAGGTGGAGCGGCTGATCGAGCGCTTCCGGGGCCGCGAGGGCCTGACGAATTTGGATGAACGGTGGACCGCGAAGGTCACGGACGTCCGGAACTGGTTCACCTTCTCCGCGTCCGAAAAGTGGACCGAGACCGGCGAGGAGTTTGAGCACTTCACGGATTCCGGCGGTAAGTCCGGCGGCCAGAAGGAGAAGCTGGCCTACACGATCCTCGCCGCGGCCCTGGCGTTCCAGTTCGGGCTGGCTTCCGGCACGGGGAACGGGGCTGGGGGCGCGTCCAAGAATGCGGGCAGCGGCCGCAGTTTCCGGTTTGTGGTGATCGACGAGGCGTTCGGGCGCGGGTCGGATGAGTCCGCGCGGTACGGCCTGCAGCTGTTCCAGCGCATGAAGCTCCAGCTGCTGATCGTCACCCCGCTACAGAAGATCCACGTGATCGAGCCCTTTGTTTCGCATGTGGGGTTCGTGGCGAACACCACCGGCGACGACTCGCAGCTGCGCAACATGACCATCCAGGAATACCGGGACGAACGGGACCGGCGTGCCTAAGCGGCGTCCCGAGGGCCCCGAACCGAGCTTGCGGGGTTTGGGAAGGGACCTCCGCGCTGATGGGCCGAAGAAGTGGACCAGCGTGGCTGACCTGAGCGGGCTGTCACTGAAAGCGTGGAACAACGGCGCACTGTTGCGCGAACTGCTCGAACCCACCGGAGTCTACCCGCGCCGTCGTTCGCTGAAACGCCCGACGGCGGGAGAGTTGCTCAGCGACTACGCTGCGGCCCGAAGCTGGGCGGCTGAGCTGTCCAACACAGCGGGCGCCTACCGTCTGGAAACGGTCGACGTCGGCCGGAACACTATCGGTTCCAACCGGCTTCCGGCGGCGGCGGTTTTCGATACGGCCGAGGATGAGATCGCCTTTGCCGGCAAGACACGCGACGCGGCCCGGTTTCGCGAACTTGTGGCCGGGCTGTCGGAGCTGGACCCCTCAGCCGGAGCGGCATTGCGGAGCTGGGCACTGAAACGCCCGCTGCAGCTTCTGGACCTGCGCGAGTCGGCGCTGACCGCCGCGCGAGTGGCGCTGTGGCTGCGGGACAATGCGTCGCCGGGGATTTATCTGAGGCAGCTGGGCCTGCCCGGGGTGCATACGAAGTTCATCGAGGCGCACCGAAGGATCATCGACGAGATGGCCGCCCTGCTGCGGGCGGGGTCCGCGGATCCGCAGCCGGACCCGGTAAACGTTGAGCCGTTGGCGGCGGAGGCGGCTGACGTCGCGGATACTGCCTTGGTCGGTTCCATGGCTCGCACACCGGCCGCGCGCTTCGCAATGCGCCATGGCTTCCTGCATCCGCCGGAGCTCGTCCGGTTCCGCCTTCTTGATCCCGCAATGAAAGTTCTGGGCGGCGCCCAGGACATCACGGTGACGGCCGAGGCATTCAGCACACTGCAATTGCCGGCGCACACCGTGATCGCAACAGAGAACCAGGTCAATTTCCTCGCGCTGCCCGATCGGCCGGGCACGCTGGCCCTCTACGGTGGCGGGTACGGTTTTTCGTCACTGCGTGATGCGGCCTGGCTCCGGAACTGCGAGGTCTTGTATTGGGGCGACATCGATACGCACGGCTTCCGGATCCTGGACCAGCTGCGCGCAGTGCATCCCCACGTGGCCAGCGTGCTGATGGACAAGGAGACGTTGCTGGCCCACCGGGATGCCTGGGGCAGAGAGCCGTCGCCGTCGCGGGCAGCCCTGACCCGGCTGACCGCTGAAGAAGCCGTGCTCTATGAGGCGCTTGGGAATGACAGCTACGGATCAGCCGTTCGCCTCGAACAGGAGCTGATCCGCTGGGACTGGGCGCTCGAACGCCTCTATGGCTGAACCAGTCAACGCCCCAGCCCAAGAAAGACGGCAAGGGACTGCTCAACGGCAACCATGGTCTTGGAATCTATTCGGCCTATCCGCTGCCCGAGGTTGGCACGCCGCACTGTTGTGGGCTTGTCCACCATGATCTGGCTGAGTTGCTTCAAGCCGGTGAGCTGTCCGGGGTCAACTGTGAGCCTCAGCAGCGGAGCATCCGTCAGGTGAGTCGTTAGCGGCAGAAGGGTGACCGACTCCGAGGCCGCAAACAGGTCATCCTGGATTATGAGTGCTGGCCTGGGTTTCTGCGTATATGTTCCCCCCGAAACCGTCCACAGCTCACCGCGATTCACTCCGGCCAGTCTTCCGCAATCTGTTCGATGAAGTCTTGGTCGTCGCTGGCATGGTCGGAGGCCGCGACCGCAAGCGCTTGGCGCCGGGCCTCACGCCTAAACTCCTCTGTCCGCGTATCCGGAACCCACATCTGAATCTGCCGGAAGCCTCGCTCTCGCATGGCAGCTCGGTGCCGTGCTACACGATCCCTGACGCTCATAGGTCAATGTTACATGTAACACTCCCAGGGGGCTTGATGCCGTCGGTGGCGGCGCATGTTGGCGACGGTTGCCGCCGGCGGTGCGGGCCGACGCCGTCGTCGGGCACCTGTACGTAGCGACGCTGCGGGCATATCCTGCCAACAAACCCAGCCCTGCACCTTTGCTACGGGAGTAGAACCATGGAGACCCCGACGCCGACCGACGCGGAGAGCGCGTCCGCCCACGTCGCAAGTGCGCCCTTAAAGACGCCAGGACCATAGCCACCAGGAAGTAGCCATGCAGTCCAACTTGGAAGAACCGGACACGAGGGTCAACACCCTGGTGATCGGGGCCGGGCAGGCCGGGCTGGCCACCAGCTACTGGCTCACCCAATTCGGCGTGGAGCACCAGGTCCTGGAGCGGCGGGATGCCCTGGGTGGGGCATGGCAAGACCGGTGGGATTCGTTCTACCTGAACACGCCCAACTTCTCGTTCGTGCTGCCCGGGCTGACGTACGACGGTCCCGAGCCGGACGCCTTCCTCCCCCGCGACGCCGTCATTGACCTGTTCCGCGACTACGCTCAGCGGATCGCCGCGCCCGTGCAGCTGGACACGGAGGCCACCCGGATCGCCAGGGCAGGCGGCCATTTCAGCGTAGAGACCGCCAGCGGGCGCTTCACGGCAGAGAACGTGGTCCTGGCGAACGGTGCCTTCCAGCACCCGCGCATCCCAGCCGCGTCCGCCGGAATCCCGGGGCATGTGCACCAGCTCCACAGCCACGACTACCGTAACCCGCAGCAGCTGCCCGATGGTGCCGTGCTGGTGGTGGGCACCGGGCAGTCCGGCGGCCAGATCACCGAGGACCTGCTGGCCGCCGGCCGTGAAGTTCATTTGTCAGTCTCCTCATGCCCGGAGGCGCCGCGCAGGTACCGCGGCCAGGACACCTTCTACTGGATCCTGCAGATCAACCTGCACGGCCCCACCTACGGCATCAACGGACTCCAGGTGGAGCAGCTCCCCTCCCCCGCCGCCCGCTTCATGTGCAACCCGCTGGTCTCGGGCAACGATGGCGGCCACAGCATCCATCTGCGGGAACTGGGCCGCCGCGGCGTGCGGCTTCACGGCCGCTTCGAGGGAGCGGACGACGGCGCACTCCTCTTCAGCGACGACCTCTCCGGGCGTCTGGAGCTGGTGGAGGCCGGGTTCGGCCAGCGCCTGAAACTGATGGCGGACGCCTACATCGAGGCGGCAGGCATCGACGCGCCGGCTGCCGAAGTGCCCCAGGACGATCTCTGGCTTCCCGCGGAGTCCGGCGCGCGGCTGGACCTGGACGCGGAGAACGTCATGTCCGTCATCTGGGCCACCGGTTACGGCCTGGACTTCAGCTTCCTGGACATCCCGGTGCTGGACCAGTGGAACTATCCCCGGCATTCCCGCGGCGTCACTGAGGTTGCCGGACTGTACGCTGTGGGGCTGCCGTGGCTGACCCGACATGCGTCGGCCACGCTGGCGCTGGTGGGCGAAGACGCCCAGTACGTGGCCGAGCACATCGCCGCCCGGTGAAGGCGGCGTTCCCGAGCGGCGGCTACCCCGCGCACGGCCCGTCGAAGTCAACGGGTGCGGCGAGGCCGGCCGAGCTGAACCATTCCCTGGCCCATGCCTGGACCGAGGGGATCGCGAGTTGCTCGGCAACAAGCTCCGGCGGCCCGTCGAACACGGACTTCCCCTCCTCCAGGAGGTCCCCGGTGCCGCTGCCGGCGAGGAGCCCGAAGAGCGCAGGCTGGTCGAGGAAGGGAAGCTTCCCGCCGTCGCCGTCGGTCAGCACGCCCCAGCGCGAGGTGAACAGCGAAAACTCCTCCGGACGTTCCCCGTGGTCCGCCACGAGCGGGCAGGCTTCGCCGTCGAGCTGGATCCGCCGGTAGTTGGGCTCCGTTTCGTCGAGGGCCATCAGTTGGACATCGTCCAGCCACGAAAGCCAGACCGCTGTGCACTCTCCCATCAGCGGATACGGGGCGGCGGCGATGTAGCCGCCCCTGCTCACGTGGGCGGAGTGGCCAACGGCGATGTTGTGAAGCTGCCCCCGGACCAGCGGCAGGACCGCGCTGACAGGCTGGCGGTAGCTGGCGAATTTCCGCCGCATCACGTCGGCGCTTGAATTCGAGCCGATGGAGACCACCAGGGACCGGGCTTCCAGCGGTGCCGCGCTGGCTTGCGCGAGGGCGTCATCCAGTCCGGCTGAAAGCTCAAGGGACCGGAATTCATTGCCGTTCATGACACCCGAGGCCACGGGCGGGTCCCACGGATACAGCAGCGGATCGAGATGGCCGGCACCGCCGGCCCCGCTCAGTTCCATGGAGGGCTCAGTCCCATGGCGTCAGCCGGGTGAAGCCGTCGGCATCCGGTTGGAGACAAATCAAGGTGGCCCGCTTTCATGGCTCGGGACTTCCAGTGTCCCGCACTTTTGGGAGAACCGGACCTTCGGCATTTAGGGAGCAGGCCAGCCCGCGCCGCTTCGGGGCGAGGCCATTCCGGCAAGTGGGCCTTGTCCAACAAACTAGTAGTACTTGTTACGCTGAGATTCCCAAAGACCACTAAGCGAGGCAAACGTGCACGAGGACGCCGCCAGGTTCCTGTCCCAGCCGGTGGAGGCCCAGCCCGGCTCGCCCCTCCGGGTTGCCGTGTACTCCCGGATCGCCGAGGCCATCCGCAACAACCTGCTGACGCCCGGCTCGATGCTCCCCACCGAAACGGAGCTCGGCGCGGATATGAAGGTCAGCCGCACCGTGGTCCGCGAAGCGTTGATGCTGCTCGAAGAGGACGGTCTGATCCGGGCCCGCCGCGGCGTCGGCCGGTTTGTCGCCGACACCCTCCCCCGCATCGGAATCGAGCGGATCCGCCCGTTCGAGGAAGTCCTTGGCGGCCCCGGGCAGCACATCGAGATCAAACGGATCCAGCGGCAGCGGCAGGCCGCGTCCGAGTTCGTGGCCCCCGGCGTGGGCGTGGAGCCCGGAGCCGACTGCTGGTTTTGGGAGTCGGTCCTGATCCGCGACGGTGAAGCCGTCGCCCACCTGCAGGAAAACATCTCGGCGCTGCCGGTAAGCCTGGGCAGCAGTTCCGCTGCCGCCGCGCCGTTGGAGATCGACGACGGCGGCAGCACCCTGCTCGCGACACTGAACAACCGCTTCGGCCGGGTCCTGGGTCCCGGCGAATGCCAGATCAGCCTGAGCCAGGTGGGGCCCAGCCGGGCCAAGCTGCTCGACTTGCGGGCCCCGGATCCGGTCCTCGTGCTGACGCAGTACGTCAGGCACGCGAACCGGCCCTTCTATCTGGCCAAGTGCCTGATCGCGGCACGCGCCGGGCACCTGTCCGTGATGCAGTCCCTGCAGTCATAGGCCTGCAGTCGCGTTCAGGCTAAGGGCTGTAACCTACCGGACGGCGTTGTCTGCGTTCACCCGGCCATGTTCCCAGTAGGTGCCCGTGCCAGGAATCGTGTCGGCGGTTGATTCGACGTTTGCGCGGACTGACGTGTGCGTGGCGCCAGTATGTGAGCTCCAGGCAAGCGCGGCAACGCCGGCGACAATGGGTGAAGCCATTGAGGTACCGCTGCCTACGTCATACCCCTGCGAGCGGCCGTTCTGCGTACCCAAGTAGAAGGGATGGTTCGGGAAGGTCGAGTAAACATTGACACCGGGCGCTGCGACATCCACCCACTTGGCGCCGTAGGTTGAGAAGGATGCTTTGGCGTCCGTGTTGTCGGTTGCGGCGACGGCAATAACGTTAGGGTATGCGCCTGGGTAGATCTTGGCCTGAGTACCGGCGTTGCCTGCTGCGGCAACTAGTACCGCACCTGCATTCCATGCGTTATTGACGGCAGTTTCGAGGGTGCGTGAAGAGACGCGCTGTCCAAGGCTCATGTTGATCACCTTGGCACCGTTGCTGACGGCCCAGTTGATACCGTTTGCAATGGCTGATGAAGATCCAGAGCCGCTGTCGTTAAGCACTTTGGCATCCAGGATCGTGCAACCCGGGCACACACCAGCCACACCAATCGTGTTGTTGGCGGTGGCGGCAACAATACCGGCCACGTGGGTGCCGTGGCCGTAATTGTCTTCACCGGTTGCCGTACCACTGAAGTTGGCTCGTGCAACAACCTTTGGTGCGATGTCGGGGTTGTCGCTTGCGACACCTGAATCGACAATGGCAACTCTCGTGCCGCCACCGGTTGTGACGGTCCACGCTTCGACGGCGTCGACGTCAGCGTCCGCCTTGCCCGCGGCGACAGTTAGCGTGCTGGCGGTGTTAGTAAATGATTGGCCATTGTTTTGCAGAGCGTACTGGCGAGGGAAATATTCGTCAGCTGTAGCGGCAGTAACGAGCTCGTCCGGCTCGGCGTACTCAACTGCCGGGTTCCGGCTTAAGGCTTCGATGAGTTGAAGTTCTTTGCCGGCCGGTACCTTGATGAGTTGAGCGCCAGTGCTGCCGATACTGGGACCCTCGCTGAGGCCGTGCTGGCGTAGTACGCCGGCTGCCGCGCCATTGTCGCGGAATTTAACCATGATTTGCCCCGCGATGTGTGATGACTGGGTCGTGGTCACTGCGTTGCTCGGGGCTGCCAACGTGATTGCGCCACAGCCTATGATTACCGCCGCGAAACTAGCTATAACGATTCTTTTCATGAGGAGTATCTTGCTTCAATCGGCACTGGCTAGATAGTGCCTGTCGGCAAATTACACGTCGGCTTCCCCATGAAGGGTTGCATTTCCGAGCACCCAGCCAAGCGCGCCGCTGTGCCTGCTCAGGCCAGAGCCGGAACAGGCCCAGCAGCCGCCGTCGTACTTTCAGGAAAGCGTCTGCAGCACCTCCACCAGGTGCGGCGCGAAGTCGCCGTCGAGCTCCAGGACCACCCGGCAGCGGGCGCCGGGCTGCTCAGGGTAGTCCATGTACCGTCCGCGGAGGTCGCAGATGGTCTGGCCGCGGCCCGGGCCGGAAGTCGTGTCGACGTCCACCCTCACCACCGGGGCTACCGCCGCGCTGACGCCGCCCGCCGCGAGGGCCGCCGCGAGCGGGTCGTGCATCGCCGAGCAGGCCCGGCCGAACTGGCTCTCGTAGAAGCGGAAGTAATAGCCCAGCATGCCGCCGAGGGCCTGCGGGACCGGATGGCCCGCGGCGAGCAGTTCCTGCCGGTGGCGTTCCTCGAGCACATTGGACATGGTGACGTCCAGCGGCACCAGGGTCACGTCCCAGTCGGCGGCGAACACCTCCGCGGCGGCTTCGGGGTCGTTGGCGATGTTGGCCTCGGCCACGGCGGTGATGTTCCCGGGCGCGAACGCGGCRCCGCCCATGATGGTGATGTCCTGCACCAGCGCGGGCAGCTCCGGGTCCAAGCGCAGCGCTTCGGCGATATTGGTGAGCGGTCCGATGGCGAGGATCCGCAGCCGCCCGGGGTGTTCATGGGCGAGCCGGACCAGCATCTCGGCGGCGGTTCCGGTCGCCAGCCCGGCGTCGGCCGCTTCCAGCAAGACTTCTCCGATCCCGTTGGCGCCGTGGACGTGCGGGGCGCCACCGTGGAACGCGCCGGCCTGCGGGTCGTGCGCTCCGAGTGCGACGGGGACGTGGGCGTGCCCGGCGAGCTGGAGCAGGTCCAGGGTGTTGCGGGCGCCGACGGCGGCGCTGACGTTGCCGCTGACGGTACCGATCCCCCGGAGGTCCGCCCGCGGCGAGGCGAGCAGGTAGGCCAGGGCAAGGGCGTCGTCGATGCCGGTGTCGCAGTCGAGGTAGAACGGGTGGCTGGTGGGCGTGGTCATTGCTGGGTCTCTCGTTTCGTTGGTAATGGGTGTGATGCGGGTGCGTCAGAGCTTTTCGCCCTTGGGGGCCGCGACGAAGAGGCTGACGAGGAAGGCAGCCGCGGTGATGGCGACCGAAATCCAGAGGGCGGTGGCGTAGCCGGCGGACGTCGCCTGGGCAGCGAACGGTGCCACGAGCACCACGCCGAGACTCGCGCCGATGCCGAAGGAGGCGCCGTTGATGCCGGGCAGGGCGGCGGGTGCTTCCTTGGGTGAGAGCAAGACGGAGAGTCCGTTGATAGCGGTGAGGAAGAGGCCGTTGTAGAAGATGCCGAGGGCTGCGATGGCGATCAGGACGGCGGTCTGGTTATCGGAGAAGGAGGCCGCGGCGATGGCGCAGGCCAGGCTGAGCCCGGTTCCGGCCCGGAGGGTCTTGATCCAGCCGCGGCGGTCGGCGAGCCAGCCGGCCAGGGGTGCGGCGAAGACACCGATCAGCGCGGCGGGGGTCAGGAACAGCAGCGCCGACAGGGAGGCGCTGAGTCCGAAGCCGTGGTGGGTGTCCTGGCTGAGCAGCACCACGGTGAAGTTGATGATGGCGAAGATGCCGGCGAGGGTCAGGACGGTGGTGGCGATGACGGGCCAGACCTGGCGGGAGCGCAGGTGGTGGACGGCGATGAGCGGGTGGTTCCGCTTCTTCTCGATCAGCCAGAAGGCAGTGAAGGACGCGATGGTGCCGGCGAGCAGGGCCAGGGTGCTGGGCGCGGTCCAGCCGGCGGCTGAGCCGCCGGAGACAAAGTAGGTGATGAAGACCAGGAACACGGACAGCGAGCCGGCGCCCCACCAGTCCATGGCTCCGCGTACGTCCTGGGGGCGTCCCTTCGGGACGGTTTTGATGATGCAGGCGGCGGCGATGGCCGTCAGGACGAGCACGACGACGAAGATGGACCGGAAGCCGAGGGTCTCGGCCATGAGGCCGCCGACGTAGCCGTCCGCGCCGCCCACTCCCCCGTTGATGGCGGCGATGATGCCCACGGAGGTGCCGAAGACGCGGGCCTGCAGGTTTTCGCTGAGGACGATGTAGGCGAGCGCGAACACCGCACTGGATACGCCGATACGCC
>NZ_JBFUJJ010000033.1:0-31295 GCF_056401435.1 Arthrobacter sp. P4_F10 | reverse complement strand
GGCTCCTACTTCTGCGCATGTAGGGGCCCCGTTCGACCCCGAAGAGTGCTTCGAGGGACCGGGCCCGGCTGATGAGATCGTCGTAGAGCTGGGAGTTGCGCACATCGTAAATCCGAATGCCCAGAGTGACGCCAAAGCCGAAGACTGAGGCCAGGAAGACGAGGAGAGGGGATGCATCCCGGACTGGTTGTGTCAGGAGAACGGTGAGAGCCAGGCCACTGACTGTTGGGACGATTGTCAGGAGTCTGAAACGGACATCTGTTAGTACTCGGATCTGGCTACCGAGCTCGGAATAGACGGCCGCGGGCATGTCTCCAGGGGCCGAACCCAGAGCAGCCGCGGCTTCTGTCGTAAACACATTCTTCCCGCTGGGCTGGGCCAGGCGCTCATCACCGAGCCTGAGACGGAGGATACTGGATTGCCGGCCCGGCGAATCCGTTGACGGATTATTTTCGTGTTTTATGAATGGTTCGACCACACGTGAGTGACCTTTGGCAAGCAGGAACCATTTGGTGCTGTAGGCAGGAGCATACCCCTCCTTGTCTGAATCCTGGCGAGACTGATTCCATGAACCATGTGCAGGATTCTGATGTGGCAGGATTTTTACATCGACATGACTTTCAAGCTTCGGGAGGTCAAACGATGTGGGTTGGGTCTTGCCATCGGTGACTATTTGGACACACCACGACTGAAGCAGAGGATGGTCTTCGGCCCCCAATAATGCTATTTCCCCCTTGTCGGGAACGCCGATCATGCGCCGCACATGGTAAATGAAAGGGAAAATGAGGCGGATCATGTGAAACGGGGTCATGGGATCAGGCTGCTCCTAGCGCGTCTGGAAAGCAATACAACAAATCTTGGCCGTCCCGGTCCAGAATTAATTTGCGGTTGAAGATCTCGACGGGCGAGTCCATGCCCGAAATAGCGTTTTCGAACTTGTCGCGGCTTTCAGCGCCCGGAGGAATCGGTGTTTTCACGGGCGCCTCTGAATCGGCAGGTCTGGAAACTTTGAGATACTCGTGGCCGAGCAAGCCGGGCATGCGCGTGCTTGACTGCAGACGCACCATCGAGCGGTTCGGCGCTCAAGCGGTCGCGGCGTTGACCAAGAGGAGGTGCGTGAGCAGCTCGAAGGCGTCAACAGCCTCGCCGTCGGGCGACACGACGCCCATCGGCCCAGGTGCGGCGGGGCGTCCGACCGGCTCGCCTGGGGACATGCGGCCGATCTTGCCGAGGCCGCCCGCGCGCAGCGTCTCGCGGATCTGGTGGAACGCCTCCACGCCGTCACCGAGCCGCACCCATGACGATGCGGGCAGGGCGGGTGGGGCGGGCGGCGGCGCGATTCCGAGCCGGTTGGCCTGGAGGGCGCGGCGGAAGTCGGCGATCGCGGTCGATCTGCCTGCGGTCAGCGAGAGGTCGGTGCAGACGAGGTCGGCGCCGCCGTCGAAGGCCAGACCACGCCGGCGGAAGGTGCTCGAACCGACCATCGCCCACACGTCGTCCACGATCACGAGCGTCGATTCGAGTCGGCTCGGGCGGCCGGGGAAACCGATTGGGTGGAATCCGACCACCCGCGAGCCCACGGGGTCGGGGTTCGAGGCCGTCGGTAGCCCGAGTAGTAGGCTGCGCCGCGAGGCCGCCTCGAAGTCGGTCCACTCGTTATAGCCGGGAGGAAAGTCGGGCGTCTGTGGACAGCAGACGGTGACGTGGAGGGACGGCGTCGACGAGAGCCGGGTGGCGAGCGTGTCCCACAGATCGGTGGCGAAGTCGCCCAGCGGACTCGCCGCGGTCGCGCCCAGCCCAGGTGTCTCGATGTAGACGAACCGTTGGGCCCGACCGATCGCCGCCTGCAACGCCCACTGCGCGTCGCGGCGACCCCATCCACTCGACGCGATCTCGCGGAGCAACTCGTTGAAGACCCGCTCCTTAGTCGACTCGTCGGCTGGCGCGTTGTCCTTGAGCTCATCGAGCTTGACGATTAGCTCGTTGGCTTTCGTCGTCACGGCGGAGGGAAGCCCTGCCGACCCGACGAGCGACCCCACCCACGTCTTGGCTCGAGCGATCAGCGCGTCGAAGGTGCGTGGGAAGTTGGGGTCGTCGGGGTCGACGATGTCGAGCGTTCGCAGCAAGGACAGCGCCGGCGTCTCGCAGCCGGACGCGATCGTCTGCAGCACCGCGCCGGCGAACGTGCCCGTGGTCGACGCCGGCGGCTCGTTCCATGTCGACGAGACGAGCGGCACGAGCCGGGGTACGATGTTCGTCGTCCGGCGCAGCGATGCCCGGGCGATGTCGTAGGCGAGACGCCCGCCACTCGTGCTGACGCCCACCGCCTGGGTCTCGCGCCCACCGGTACCGCCTGGTGCGCCGAGCCGCGCCGAGGCGTTGTGCAGCTCAGGGGCGAGCCGTCCTGCGGCGAGCACCGATTGCCAGGGCCCACCCGCCGTTGCCAGTCCGGCGACGAGCAGATCGCGACGCGCCATCGCCGGTAGGCGCGGCGCGTCGCGAGGCGTGCCCTCGCTGAGCAGAGCGAGCACGGCGTCGAGCGCGGAGGTGGTTGCCGGGGGCACGGGCGCCGACCCGAGGCCGAGGATCCCGGCGTTGCATACCGCCCGGCGCGCGGCGGTGGCGAACACGTTTGAGCCTGTCGGCACGAACGTCGAGGTGCCCGTGATCGGCGCGCTCACGTCGCCGAAGATGCGGGCCTCCCCGGTGCGCTTCACTACTACGACGTCCACGTGGAGGATCGACCCTGCGGGCACGGATCCTGGCAGCGGCTGCCCGGGCCGCCGGATGCCGAGTGGATCCCGAAGGAGCAGCCGTACGAGGCCCGAGGCATCGGCGATCCCGCCCGCGCCGTCCCCGCGTGATTCGACGGCGTCGGCGGAGAACTTACGGTGATACGCGCGGACCGACGCGCCCGCCGGTAGCCCGTTCAACGTCAGAACGACATCGGACGAACCCGTGACGCCCGCGGCCGCGGGAGCGAGTGCCGTGCTCAGCGCGACCGGTACCGCGCCGGGTGCCGCGTCGACAACCGTGCCCCGGGCAGGGAACTGCGGCCAGTGCGCGGCGGTCCCCGCGGCGCTCGGTGCAGTGAACGCTCCATCGATCGCCGGCGCGACCGCGATCGACTCGGTGAGCGCGGTGCCGGTGAGCGCGGCGGTGGCCGCGCCGAGCACGTCGTTGCCGTCGGGGAGGAACGTCAACGGCTCGTCGCGCCGCACCGCGGGGCGGGGTTCGATCCGGGTGCCGGCCCAAGCCTGCGCCGGCGTGCCGAGCAGCGTGGGGCGCAGGTCGAGTACGCGCAGCGAGAAGTAGTCGCGGGTGAGCGTGATCCCGGAGGGGGGCTGCGGCAGCACGACTGTGTCGCCGAGTCGCCCGTTGGTCGCGAAACCGGCCACGAGAGTGCGACTGTCATCGGCGGTGAAGGTGGCGGACACGGCGTCCTTGCCGATCGTGGCGCCGGCGGTCACGCTGTGGACCGCGGCCGGCGCGGCGACGGTGGTCAACGCTGTGAGATGCGCGGCGTTGGCCGGCATGCCGCCGAGGTCCGTGAACCGGACCCTGGTCGATGCGGCCGGTGCGAGTGCCGTCAGCATCGCCGCTAGCCCCGGGTTGGTGTCGAAGGGCACGCCGAGCGCACGGAACTGCAACGGCCGGTGGGCGTCCATCAACGCGAGGAATGCCGCGGCGACGGCCAGCGGGTCGATCGGCTGGCCCCACTGATCGTGGAACGAGAGCGAGCCCCCGACGAGCGTGTCGCCGGGATCGACGGCACCGGTGAGCCCTCCGGTGTCGAGCACGATGTGCGCTGGCACGGGGCGCACCGGTGCGGCGGTGGCCGAGCCTTCGAGGACCGCGGCGTACAGCTTGGCCAGCCGCAGGTACTGCTGCGGGAAGAGGCTGAGTACGCTGGCGCCGGTGGCCACCGCTCCCCCTCGTGAGCCGCGCAGCAGCACACCCGCTCGCTCGGCGACCTGCGCCGGTGTCCGGACATGGGCAGCGAGTGGACTGGACCACGTGCCTGCGGCCAGCGCTAGCGAGAGGTCGTCCAGGCCGAGGGTGGGCGTGGCCGTCGTCCACGACGGCGCGAGCACCGGCATGGACGAGCCGAAGGCGCCGACGCCGGCGGTGCTCAGGGTGTCGGTTAAGGTCATGGTGTCACACCACCTCCACACTTGTTGAGCGACCGAGGGGATCGGTAGCTGTCACCGCGATCGTTGCGCCCGCAGCGGGCAGCAGGGACGTCGGGATGAGGATGGACACGACGTTCGGCCTGCCGACCGCGGCTGTGCGTGTGGCCACGGTGGCCGCGGGTTCGGGGCCGAGCACGGAGGGTGGGAGGTCGACCGCTAGACCGACTGTCGCCACCGTGGCCATCACCGTTCGCGTAGCCCCGGTGACGGCGGCGATGGTCAGGGTGCCCTCACCGGCCGGTGTGGCGGAGAACGGAAGGTCGGTCGTGAGTTGTACGAGTATGCCCGCGGCGCCGGACGTCCGCGAGGCGTCCGAGAGCAGCGGTGGCACGGCCGGCGGTACGAGCACCCTGGCGACGCCCGACGCCGGCGAGACTCCGGCATGGATGCCGTCGTCGGGCAGGTGACGCCCGAAGGTCACACACCGGTAGAGGTACGGCGTCCAGCTCGCCTCGACCTCGTCCATGAAGGCCCACCCCGACTCGGACGGACCTGACGGCGACGGCAGGGTCACGGGTGTCGACGCGGCGGTCGCCGCCGAGAGCACCGGCGGGCCCATCGTGCCGAGCTGATGGGCCAGCGACTCGCGGCGGCAGCGGTGGATCGAGATGCGCTCCGGCGGCAGCCCGCTGCCGGCGACGACGCTGAGCGTGATGGTCTCATCGGCCGGCGAGCTGCGGGCTTCGATCCTCGGCGTGCCGGGGGTCTCAAGGTGCGGAACGCCGACGAGTACGATGCCGGGCGTCCGTCCCGATTCGGTGTTCTGCGTCGTGACGGACGACATCCGGTAGGCGAACAGCGTGTCGGCCGACCCTGGCAGTACCAGCTCGATCGACGTCGTGGTCAGTGGCCGCTCGTTCAGCCGGCTGAACGCACCGAGGCTGGCGTTGACGTTGGCGGCGACCCGCGTTTTAAGGTCGGCGGCGCGTGCGCGCATCGCCCCCGTCGCGGCGGTACCGCCGACGGCATGAGACAGCGCGGTCTCGGTCGCCTCCCACACTGTGTAGCCGCTGGCGCCGGGCACCGCCGGCCACGACAGCACCGTGCGCGCCCGTCCCGATGCGTCGGGCAGGGCGGTCCACAACACGGTCACCGCGGGCAGCGTCGGCGGTGGTGCGGGGAACGGGTTTGCAGCGTTCGTCGCCACCGGTGCCGTGGGGTCGCTCAGCTGCGTGTCGCGCACCCGCTCGGCGGCGCTGGCCGACACCGCGAACGCGACCTCGTCGACGGCCGCGAAGGAGACGGACATGATCGGCACGCTCAGCCGGTAGCGCCGGACCTGCGAACCCGCGCTGCCCGCCGGCGGTGGCCCACCAGGCACGCCCTGTTCGGAGATCTCGACGACGCTGGCCGCCTGCAGAAGGTTGACGAGCGCGGGAATGGCGGGTGGTGACGGAGGAGGTGCGGCGATGCTCGGAGCCCCGCCGAGATCGAACTCGATGGTCACCGGAGCGGTGAGCGCCGGTTCCGTGGAGTCGACTTGGAACCCGCTGACCGACGCCGGCGGCGGCCCGAGGGGCACGAACGCACCGGACACCTCGATCCGGTCGGGCGAGCGATCAGCCCAGTCCCACGACACCTCGATCGTCAGCCGGCACGCCGGCGCCACGGGGCCGCTCGTCGGTAGGACCGTCGGGAGCGCCAGGGACACCTCGCCGATGCCGGGCTTCTGCACCGGGCGGGCGGCGGTGGTGTGGTTGGYCATCCGCCACGGTCCCCAACGGCCATGGACGTCGAGTGGCGCGACGGCATAGGTGGTGACTGCGCTTCCGGCGACCGGCACCGCCTCCTCGGGCATCGTCACGCTCGGGCGGAGGTCGCCGGGCGGGTCGCCATCGGGCGTCAACCGGTACTCCGTGAGGTAGGGCTGGAAGCTGCCGGAACTGGCCGGGCGTGGCGTGTTCAGCAGTGTTGTCGGTGTTGCCGGGGGGTCGACGAGCACGGCCGCGCCGATCTGCTCGCGCGTGGCGGTCCACGACAGCCGTACCGCCACGGACTCGGCGCCGTCGCGGGTCATCGCCCGGTTCATGACCGTATGCTCGGCCAGCAGTCCGGTGAGGACTGCGGGCGGTGGCGCACGGTGGCCGATCGCGGCGAGCTCGAGCTTGCCGAACGGCGTGACGATGTGGGCGGTCACCATATACTCGTCACGCGAGAGCTCTGTGCCCGGGGGTGTGAGGTCGGGCTTTTCGCCGAGCTGGCCCTGCGGGGGCACGTCGATCGTGCCGAAGCCGAGGCCCAGTGCGACGGGCCCGTCCTGCACGGCCATCGACACGAACGCCGTCGTGCTCAGGGCCATCGTGGCAGGGTCGGTCGGCGCGGGTTGGCCGGGCTGGCGCAGACCTTCGATCGAGTAGCTGGACCTGTGGTTGGCTTGCAACGCGTTCGGGTCGGCATCGTCGCTATGGAGCAGGCAGTCGGCGACGTCGGGCAGCACGGTCTTGCGGAGCACGTCGAGGAACGCCTGCGGATCGGGGAAACCCCAGGGCGGGGTGGTCAGACCGCCACCGGCGGCTGGTGGCTCGAGCTGCAGGATCTGGGCGACGCTGAGCCGGAGCAATGCCGCGTCGGGCCCGCTCTGACCCGGCGCCTCCCACCCCTGGGGATCGGGGGCGTAGGCACTCGTCGGCACTTCGCCGGTCGCGAAYGGGAAGCCAACCACCTCGATCCGCAACCAGTCGGGCAGGTTGGCCCATACCGACTGCACGATCGCACCGATGCCGCCGATGGTGCCGTTCCCGCGCAGCCGCAGCGCGGCGATTCCGGGCGCACGGAACCGGCCGCTCTGGGCCGTGGTGAATGTCAGCCGCTGCCCGGTCAGCACACGGCCGGCGGTTGACACGGCCTCGACCGTGAGCCCACCAAGGCCCGGCGTCGCGTGGAAGCGGATCTCGATCACCTCGTTGGGAAGTGGCGCGGTGGTCGGAGCGGTGAAGGTCGCCGCGCCGAGGATCGCGTCGGTCGGTTCCTCCTTGCGCGTGCGTCGCCACACCTCGAACGGGGTGCGCGGGAACCCGAGCACCGGGTTGAGCGCCCAGCGCAGCGATACCGGGGTGCCGGGCTCGCGCGTGTCGTGCGTGCGCTTGCGGAGGAGGGGGCCGAACTTCTGCTCCACTTCGGAGTACAACGACATCGAACCGCTCAACGTGCCGACCCGGAGCACCATGAGATCGGGCACCACGGACCTAGCCATCGTCGTCCTCCCAGGGTGCGTGACCGCCGAGCTCCAGTCTGGTCACGGTGATCCGCTGCTCGGTGATGTCGTAGAGCGTGGAGCCTGTCCGCACCGCCTCGATCAGCACGGTCGCCCCTACGGTCGGCCAGGTCGCGTCCTTGAGGAATACCACCGTGCGCGTCCCTGCGGGGGACCGCACGAAGCCACTGGCGGGTGCGGCGGCTTCGAGCTTCAGTGAGAGTTCCTCACCGGGCACGATTCGCTGGAAGGACGGGTCGAGCGGCGGTTGGGTCGGATCCGCGTTCGGGACGACCTCTTGCTTCGGCACGTCGCGGAGCCGCCAGAGCGGCTCGCTGGCGTCGAGCAGCACCGCATGCGGCACGTACCGGGTGCCGAGCTGGCGCCAGAGCACGATCCGGCTGCCATGGGTCGGCGCTCCCATCGAGGGGAGCCCGGCGGCCTGCAGCGCCGTCTGGATCGCGAGGTCGGTGGCGACGCCGGGAGCGAGTCCGGTGATCGGGCCACTGAGCAGCCGGTGCTCGAGGGCCCGGGCCTTCATCTCGTCGACGAGCTCGCCGACGTTGCGGAACCTGCCGGTACGGAACTGCCGGCGGAACAATGGCACGATCGGCGTCGTGCCGGTATGGGCGGGAACCGGCTGCGCTTCGATGTCGAGCGTGTACGCCATCGAGGGCCGCAACGGCTCGGGCAAGGTGAACTGGGCGTGGCCCTCGTGGTGGTACGGCCCGACGCACCTCAGCCCGCCAGCCTGCACCTTGGCGTTGAGCGTGTCGTAGAGCGGCGAGGTGTAGGTAGCGGGAACCTCGCTGATGTCGGCGACCTGGTGGGCGGGGATGACAACGCCGTCGGCGGAGCGCAGCACGGCGGTCAACGTGCGGCCGTACTCCTCGTAGAGCTGCACCACCTGCAGGTCGTTGAACACGATGCTCACAGTCTCGTCGGCGAACACGAACTGCTCCTCGTGGCGCGGGTTCACTCCGAGCACGTAGGCGTCGAGCCGGGCCGGGGGCGCGGCGTCAGTGGTGAAGCGGAATGACTCGGTGAAGTCGAACGTGGTCACAAGCGGCGGGCCGGTCGGCTGATCGTCCTCGGTCGTCGCGATGTAGTCGACGTGCAAGGTGTACTTCTGGTTCGGCGACAGCAGCGGCACGACCGCGGATCCGTCGAGGAACCCGGCGATGGTCTCGACCTGCCCGCTCCGGCTGCCCTCCTCCGTCGCGTACCGCTCGCCCTCGGCGAGGGTCAGTACCTCGGCCACCGCGAGCACGACGGCGGGCCGCTCGTCCCGGCCGGTAGTTCCCGTCACCCGCAGCCGGAGCCGCACCGCGTCGGGCTTGGGTGTCACGGTCACCCACATCTGGACGAGTGAGGCCAGCGACGGGTCATCAAGCAGCGTCGTGACGGGCCCCACCTCGGCGGCCCACGGGCCCGTCGGGTCGAGCCACTCGCCGGGCAGATCGCTGACGGCGTTGACGAACGCCGGCGACAGCGCACTCAACGGATCGCTGGTCAGCACCGAGCCGTTCACGTCGAGTTGCTCGACCGCGACGGCGTCGGCGCCGAAGTAGCGCTTGGCGACGGCCAGGTAGAGCCGAGCGTGATCGATCGGCCCCGTCACAAGATCTACCCACCGATCGTCGGCCTGCTGTTGGGCCGCCTGCTCGATCTCGGGAGTGAGCTCGACGTCACCCTTGCCGCCGGGCCGTGAACGATCGGGCAGCTCGAGGGCCCGCATGCAGGTCAGGTCGGCGGCCTTTGCCGGCGCCGGCGCGGCCGTGGGGGCGAGCCCAGGCACCAAGCGACGACCAGGGATGCGGTCGGAGGTGAGGAACGGGCGATCAGGGCGCAGCGTGGCGCGCAACGGCGCGATCGTCAGGGGTGCGCGCTCCGGGCCCGCAAGGCGTACAGGGATGCACACTTCCATCAACACGGTTTCGTCGGCATCGGTCTCGATCACGACCTTGCGGATGCCAGGGCCGCGCAGGGTCACGGTCTCGGGGACACGCTGTTGTCCGGTCGTGCGCTGGCGATCGACGATGGCGCCGTTGGCGTCCAACACGGTCACCGCGGCCGGGTTGGCGAACGTGCCGAGGGTCAGCGAAACCCTTGCGACCGCGCTCGCCAGATCGATCTCCGTGCGCCAGCCGATGTCCAGGCCCCGCAGCTGGCCGATCCCGCTCAACCTGAGCATCGCGAAGAGGTTGCGCCTGAAGTCAAACACCGTGACCCGGAAGGTATTGGCCACCGTCGCCGGGTTATTGGCGCCGTCCTTGACGACGTCGGTGAGCAGCAGGCACCGCTGCTTGTCCGGTGGACTCTCGGGGTCACCGGGCGGCGGGCTGTTCGGGCCGATCACCTGGGCGGGATCGATGCGGCCGAGCGCGGTGTGGCCGACGATGGCGTCGAGCAGCCGATCGGCGGCCGTCCGCGCTGGCTCGTCCACCCGCAGACCCACGTCGACCGGAGTGGTGCGCACCGTGCCGGGCGGGTCGGGCCAGGCGTGGCCGGTGAGATCCCAGCCCCGGCCGGACGGTCCGAGGAGTTGGCGGCAGAACGTCCAGAGCACCGAGGCCGGTGCCGCGATCGGATCGCACACCCGCCCCCAGATGCCGTCGATAATCGCGGTGAGGTCGGCGGAGCGCTCCAGGGCGCGGGCGCCCATCATCGGCACGTTCGAGAGCAGCGCCAGGTCGAGGTTCGTCCTGCCCGCGGGTGCGACCGTCGCCGTGTCGAGCCGCCACGTCGCCTGGGCGGTGCCCGGTCCGGGGGCCGGGCCCGAGAGCCGCAGCCCGGTGAGYGCGTACGTGACGCTCCGGCCGCCGCCGAGCGCGACCCATCCACCGGGTGGTGGCGGGCCGGGCGGCTGGACGAGCGGGGTCGTGAACGTCGTCATCGCAGGGTCGAGCGTCGGCGTGACGGCGAACTGGATCACGGGCACCGAGTCGATCGGGACGATCGGTCCGGTCTCTGCGCTCGAGCTGTCGTTCGCCACTACGGTCGCCGCGTCGCCGACGCTCGCGTCGATCGGGCGGTCGCCACCCTGCCCGGCCGTGATCACCGGGGCGTGGCTTTGCAGCCAGACGTTGCGAACGATCTTCGGCGGATCGAGCGGCGGTGGCTTGGTGCCGATCTCGACGGTGACGCACCCCTCGACCGAGAAGAAGAAGAAGTCGACGTGCCCGCAGATCTCGCCCGTCAGGAAAGTCGGGTCCGGTGCCTCGACGTCGAGCTCGCCGTGGGCGCCGACGGAGACGATGAACAGCCGCAGTTCGCCGTCGAGCTGCACCCGGCCGATCAGGTGGAGCCTCGGCGAGAACGTGACGGCGATGTCGGCTCGCAGGCTGACCTTCAAGAACAGTCCGATGCCCTCGTCGCCGAGCACCACCGAGGCGCCGACGCCGGTTGCGACCGCAATGCCAGGCAGGTTTCGGGTGGTGCCGTACCCGGGCCAGTTGTCGATGCTGTGCCCGGCGATCATGAAGTAGCCGAACCCACGAACGATGTTGAGCACCATCGCCGATGCCGGCGAGTTGAACTTGCCCACGTAGAGGTGCCAGTTGCTGACGTTCGTGAAGTCGGCGATGAGCTCGACCGGCACGACGACCGACACGATCTCCTCGACCTCGAGGTTGACGATGATCCCGAGCGTGAACGTGCCGCGCCGGAAGTCGAGGTCGATGACGCCGAGGATGCCGACGGTGAGATCGGTCGCCGGTTTCAGATCGGGCAGCACCGCGACGATGAGCACCTTGACGAAGATCAGGATGCGCGGGCCGGGCAGCTCCAAGACGAACATGCCGCGGAGGTTGACGAGGAAGCCGCCCTCCATCGTGCCGAGCATCACGCCGACGCCGAACGACCACCGGTCGAGCTCCGGCCCCCAGAGCGCGAGGCCGTCGCCGTTGAAAAGTTTGGCCGGTTCGCCGCCTGCGTCCTTCAACCACAGGATCGCCGGGCCGGTCGCGTCGGTCGGGTCCGGGTCGTGCTCCAGGCGCTTATAGTGCATGGCGAACAGGCCGCTGAACCCGTAAATGCCGATACCAGACTGCGCGAGGGGGATCGGTGCGGGCAGATCGATGATCAGCCCGAGGAACACGGCCGTCGCTTTGCGCGTACCGTCTGCACTGCTGACCGGTCGCACACCGAAGCTGGCCGCGATCCGCAGCTTGACCGGCACGAGCGTGATATCGAATACTCCCTCGATGCCGCCGAAGCCCGGCTGTGGCGAGTTCAGCGGTGCCACCGGCGGCTCGATGATGTTGACGAACCCCGAACCGACGAGGACCTGTGAGATGTCGACCTTGATGCCGCTCGGCAGGATCGTGGGGATGCCGGGCGGATCGATCGGCAGCTTGACCTTGAACCGGTCGATGGTGACGACGCCGAGGTCGACCTTCATGCCAAGGTCGAGTTCCACCGTGAGCGGGTTCACCTTGGCGATCCGGGCCCCGAAGATCTTGAGCACGTTGTCGATCGGGCTCGGGAGGGCGAACAGGCCGGGGTCGCTGAGGTCGAGCTCGAAGCCCTTCGACGTGTCGAAGATCGGCTGGTAGCCGCCGCCAGCGAAGTTGAGATTGAAACCGATGGCCCGGTAGCGGACCTTGAGCGGCTTGGTGGTGCGGATGTCGAGCGCGTCGACGGCGACTCCGAATTCGACGCCATAGTCGAACACCACACCGGCATCGGTGAACTGTGCAGGGTCGTCCGGAGGGATGAACTGGCGGAAGCGGAGCTCGCCGCCGTAGAGCGTGAGCTTCTCGGTGCGGATGAAGCCAGCGGCACCGATAGCGCCCGCTCCGACGATGGCCCCGCCGAGCACGGCGTAGCTGCCGGCACTGTTCGGATCGGTCGCCCCGACGGCGGTCCCGATGATCGGGGCGAGGATGAGCACCGATCCGAGCAGGTCCTTAAGCCGGTTCTCGACGGTGAGGGCCCCGCTGTGCGGGTTCGTCATTTGCAGGAGGCCGTTGACGTCGTCGGGGTGCGCGCCGATGGCCAGTGTCTCGGTCCACGAGTGCGTGGCAGGGTCGTGGACGACTGTGAGTCTGAAGTCGACCACTCCGTCCTTGGGGTTGGTGTTCGGATCGGCGACAGCGGCCGATTGCTGCGTGAGGCCGAGACTGCCGGCGCCGGTCTCGGCCGCGGCACTGTCGGGGTTGCGCAGCTTATTCTCGAGATCGGTCTCGAAGTCGAGCTGCCCGCTGAGCTCGACCAGCACGGGGTCGTTGCGGATGATCTTCACCCGGATGCCGACGCGCCGGAACACGCCGGGTGGCTTCTTGAGTGGTGGCTTCGGTGGTGGGGTCGGCTGCTTCACAACCTCCTGCTGGGTGGGCTGCGGGCGGGAACCTCGCGAGACGGTGAGCGTGGCCGATTCCGCGGGCTGCGTGGTCTTGAGTGTGATGATCGCCACGCGGTCCGTCGGGTCACTGTCGCGCCCGTATTTCTCCGCCTGGGCGTGACCGTCCGGGATCGTCGGCGTGACCGTCGCGAGGTTGCCGACGGCACCGACGGCGACTTCGAGCCGGCGCTCGGAGAGCTTGACGTCATAGTCGGCGTCAGCCGAGCTGTCCAAGCTGGCGTGAGCCTCGATCGAGACGTTCAGCGCCGCGCCACCGGCCTCGGTGGCCCGCTGGGTCAACCAGGCCCGCACGCCGGCCGCGCCGCCCGACGACTGGCCGGGTGCGATGCTGTTGGTGAAGGTGGAATCGGCGACGGTGTCGTCGAGGTACCTGGCCTTGACGTTGGGCCACGCTGGCAGCTGGGGCCAGCCCCGGGTGAACAGCAACCGCGCTGACTCGGGCTTGTTCGTGAGTCCGGTCCAGCTGGAGACGATCGCCAGGTTCGCGGTGTTCTCGGGCACGTCGACCTCGAAGAAGCCGTCGGCAACCGTCGCCGGGGCTCCGGCGACGGTCACGCTCACCGTGCCCGGGCCGAGCAGGCGGAACCGTTCCGTCGTGCCGGTGACCGTGCCGGCGTGGGTGACGCTGTGACGGGTCGCGGTGCCGCCGGTCGGGACAATCGCCGGCAGGTCTCCGGATTGCGCGGGACGATCGGCTGGGGCACCTGCCGGTGTCGCGGTTGCCGTCGGAGCGGCGACCAGCGTCAGCTCGACGTTCTCGTCGTAGGACTGCCGCGCCGGCCCGGTCGCACCGTCCTGCACGTCCATGTGCAGGGTGTGGACGCCGGCGGACATCGCCGAGACGGTCACCGTTCCGGTCGCCTGGTCGTACCGCTCGGTCCCGTTCTCGTCGCGGATGGAGACGTTGGTGATCGGCGGGGTGCCACCGGTGACCTCGACTTGCATGACCGCTGCCGTCGAGCACTTGACCTTGCCGCCGCTGATCACCGTCGACGGTGGCGCCTCCTTCTTGCCCGCCGACACCTCGACGTTCTTCCCACCGTCGATGACCACCAACTTGGCCGCGAGCGTGGTCTCGGGCCCGAACACGTCGGCGCTGACGTCGAATGACACCTCCCCGGCGAAGGAGATCAGCAGGTCCTTGACGCCGACGTTGATCGCCAGGTCCTTGCCCTCGTCGGCGTAGTAGAGGCGTGCGCTCTGCACGTAGATGCCGCGGAACGAGTCGTCCGTGCCGAAGAACTGTAGGATCTCGAGCGGCGTGTGGTTCGGATCAAGGTCGACGACTACCGCACCGAGGCCGAAGCCGAGGCGACCGTCGCGATGGGCGGCGATCGCCGGTTCCATCCGGACGAGCTCGCCGGCGCCCAGACTGGTCGGCGCATCGAACCCGCCGCCGCCCCAAGACGACAGGCTGAGAGCCGGCGGGCTCTGGAAGTCGTCGGTCTGCTCGTAGGCGATGACCACCTTGGGCAGGACGATTCGGCAAGGGCCAACGATGGTTTTATCGTGCACGATGCGGTGGTCGGCGTTGAGCTTGCCCGGCTTCCACTCGTCGGAGAGCTCGAAGTGGACCTCGTCGAGCATCAGCTCGAGGCGGAAGCGCACGCCCGGGTACTCGGTCGCGCCCGTGGTGGCCGTCTGGTCGACCGGCAGGAAAGTGTCGAGGAGTGACGCCAGCTGGGTGATCGACGATGCCGCCGAGCTGATGAAGGGCGCGCCGTCGCGCGGAACCGTGAGCCGGAAGCGGACCTGGATCTCGTCCCATCGGAAACTGGCCTTGCCCGACGTCTGCTGGCGGGGCGCGTCACCAAACTGCAGCGTGCCGGTGAAGACACTGGCCGACTCGTCGGAGACGGCCGTGAGGTCTGCGACGCCGAGCGTCGAGAGGTACGAGTCTGCCTCGTGAGGGAAGGTGAACCCGGCAAGGAAATAGGGGGTGAGGAGGCCGTAGAGGCCCAGCGCGCTCATGCGCGCTCCCCGCCGGCAGCGTTCGTGCCCACACTCTCATCGCCCATACGATCACAATTCTCTCTTGCACAATGCAGTTTTGCTTTCATTCTGTCTCGGGCGGTTCCGCCTACGACGTGAACCCGTCGGGCAGCCGGACCAAGTCCAACGCAGAGGAGCCAGCGCTCCCGGGAATCGTGATGTCCCCCACGATCGTCGCGGCGCCCGAAAGGACACCCTGATACCGGAACGCCGGCCCAGCGTCCAGAGTGACCGTTGGACCCTGCACTGCGATTACGAGAGGCCACCACCCCCGCGGCAGCTCGTCCGACAGCCACCAGCCGGCCCATGCCGATCCGTTGCCCGAAATGCGGGCGAGCGTCAGCTGGCGGAGAACTCCCTGCCCACGCCACTGACCGCTCATGAGGTCCAGGTCCCCGGACCAGGGCACGTCGCCCTGGCGTCGCAGCACGCCCGAGACAACAGCGCCGCCCACCGGAGGCAGCGTAAAGCTCAGGGTTCCGGCGCCCACACTGAACATCGCCGGGTGGCTCACCGTCACTAAGCGCAAGGCGGTGTCGTGTGTCCCTGTCAGGGGCAACCGGCGGTCGCTGCTGACCTCGTGCAGCATCCCGCGCACCTGCCCGGTCGGGTCCCGGGTCAACCACACGGCGATCTCCTCGGCGCCGATATTGCCACTGATCACCAGCGGTGAGAACCGCGGGGGCCGCACTCGGTCCCCGGCGGGAGTGATCGCCCCGAATGTCGCCTCGGCGCCACGCAGGTCGTTGCGGGCGATCGCGTACGCCAGAGCTCTCGCGCCAGCGGTCAGGATGCGCGGCTGGTCGGCGCCATCGCGGTCGACGGTGTACAACCCGAACCGTGCCTGCGGGCGGTACGCCTCATGCCACTCCCAGTTGTCCACCAGCGTCCAATACATGTACCCGCTGACATGCACGCCGTCGCGCACCGCGTCTAGGATCTGGCGCAGGTGCGCGGTCAGGAACGCGCCCCGCGCCCCGTCTGACGCCTGCGGGATGCCGTTCTCGGTCACCAAGACCGGCAGCCCGTAGCGCCTGTGGAGATCGCGCAGCAAGGTGCCGAAACCCTCGGGGGAGATCTCCCATCCCAGGTCGTTGAGGAGGTTGTGCGTCTGGTCGCGGTCGCGCAGGTTGTTCAGGAACCGTCCGCCGGTGTACCCGGCGCTGACGCTGACCACCTGATCGACAAACACGTACACCGACCGGTAGAAGTTCAGACCGACGTAGTCGCAATGGCTACTCCAAGGCCTGGCGGGGTCGGTCCCGAGCCACGTCGCGCGCTCATGATCGGGGACGTAGTCACGTTCGTGTTCGCGCCGGTGGATGGCCGTGTCGATCCGCCCGTCAATGAGCGCCTCGAGGATGTGCCAGTTGTAGAAGTAGTCGAACTGGTTGCGCGCTGCTTCCTGGTCTCCGAACAGGTGGTCGGCGACCGACGTGGTGACCTTTGCATGCATCATCGCGTGGGCGATGCCGACCATCGACTCCGAGTCGAGGGCCTTGATCAGCTCGTACGCGCGTGCGTGGGCACGGATGAGGTTGAAATACGCGACCTTGCCCCGCCCGCCATCACCGGTGAACCCGGGTGGCCAGATGCCGGCGATGTAGCCCACACCGATCATGGAGCCGACGGGCTCGTTCAAAGTAACCCACCACCGCACCCGGGCCGACCACCGGGTGACGATGTACCGGACGAACCTTAGGAACGCCTCGACCGTTTCGGGGTTCTCCCACCCGCGCATCGACCGTCGGAAGTCCGGATCGTCTGCACTGGCGAAGGGGAATGTGAAGATAGAGCCGATTGTCGCCTCCCGTGGCGGGTCCAGGACCCACAGCGGCAAGGCCAGGTGGTTGAGCGTGAGCACCGGGGTCRTGTTTCGTGCGGCGAGCTCGTCCAGGACGGYGTCGTAGTAGGCCACGGCGGTCATGTCAACGCCTGCATCGGTCAGTGGGCTGTCCAGGGCAGGTGGCTTCGTCGGTTCGATGCGTGCCCACTCGACGCTGAACCGGTAGCTGTTGATGCCCAGCGCCAAAGCCCGGTCAAGGTCGGCGCGAAGGACGTTCAGTTCACCGTGACGTACTGCCTCGCCGGCCGGCTGCAGGTCGACGGGGTTGCCATCCTTCTCTGTCCAGGTCCGCACTCGGTGCCGGATGGCAGGGGAGGTGGCGAACGCGGCCCAGTCGTTGTTCTCGATGCCGCCCTCGTTCTGCATCGCCGCGGTCGCCACACCCCACATGAACCCTGGCGGGAAGGAGGTGAGGTCCTCACTCTGCGCTGTGACGTGCCGGTCCAGTGCAGCAACGATTGCCTCGGCGTACTTGAGCGCACCGACGGGGTTTGGGTGCCCGACGGACGCGCGCTCGCACTGGAATACGTCCGTGCGGTCGCGGTTCAGTGAGCACGCCACCGCCCGGCTCGGGGCGACGATGTGGTCCTGCGGGGACAGGTCGCCGTTGACGGCATACACCCACGGCTCTGGCGCCAAGGCTGCGTTCCTCGAGGTGAACCTGGGGTCGGCGAACAGGATGCGAGTTGTGCCCGCTTCCTCGTTCGCGTCTTCGACAGCGGTGGCGATCGCCAGCGTCGACAGGTCATGAAATGCCCGGCAGTTTGTGCGTATCTGCGGGATGGAGGCGCCCGCCAAGATCCCTCCCGGCAGCGCCGCGGCCGACAGGCCGGCGGCGACGAGCATCACCTCAATTCCCGCGGTGTCGCTGTCGTCGGACAGAATCGGGTAGTACGAGGTGGCCACGATCGTGGCGTTAAGGAACTTGGCCGCGGTCTGTACGAGCAGGGTCCTGAGATCCTTGTGCAGTCGCTGCTCGATCAGCGGCGCGAACGACTTGGCGTTGTTCAGCGGGTTGAGGATTGTGCGGATGTTGACGTCGTTCAGCCCCGCGGTGACCAGGACGAGGTCGACCACGTCGGTGTTGCCGGTGAAGTCGGCGACCTGCTGGGCGACTGTCGGGTACGACGTGGGCACTTCCCCGTCGATCGCGGGCAGGATCAGGGGGTCCCCGATGCCGATCGTGGCCCCGGAGTGCGCCAGATTGGTCGTATAGCTCTTGACGCCGCCGTTGCGAGCGGCCAGCGCAGCCTCGACCTGTGTCGGGTACTTCTCATGAAGTTGCAAGCCCTGACCCCAGGCTACCGAGTCACCGACGACGATGGTGCGCAACGTGTCGATCGTGAACTGTACCGTATTGGAGGGCTCGCCGTCGGACAAGATGACCTGCAGGTCGGCAAGCTCGCCTTCTGGGTTGGCTACGACACGTTCGGGGCGACGCAACGTGAACGTCATCGTCGAGCCGTTGACGCACACCGAGTCCGGCATGTCCTCACCGGTCACCCGAACTCGGGCGCCGACAGCGAACCCGCTGCCGGTGACCGTCACAATAGCCCCGGGGCGTTGCCGGGACCCGTCGCCGACGGCGGTCACCTGCGGCTGGACGTAGAAGGAGAGGCGGTTGGATGTGGTGCCGTCAGTCTGCCGGACCTGGAGGACGCCATGCCCACCGCGCACCGCAGGGACGGTGAACGTCGCGAGGGTGTCGGCGACCACTGTCATTGGCGTGATCACACCGTCGACGAGGAGCACATCGTCGCTGGTCAGCCGCGCCGCAGACAGGGTGACGCTGGTCCCGGCCACCCCACGCGAGGGCGCTGCTGAGATCAGTGCCGGCTCGGTGAGCTTGCGTTGGAAGTCATCCTCGGTGATCGCGACGAAGTAGGTCGCGTCCGGGTGGCTGCCGCCGGCCGTCCCTTCCCTGCCGTCCTCACCGCGCGAACCCGGGGCGCCCGGGGCGCCGTCGTGGCGCTCAGTCGACATCGCGCAGTTCTTCGGCCTTGGCCCCAGTAGACCACCTCTTCCGCCAGCACCCCCCGTTCCGCCCGATCCCCGCGCGCCGCCTCGCCCGCCGCTGGTCGAGATGCTAAACCCGCCGGCGGCGTATCGCAGCAGGACCTCAGCCGGACCGTACAGCTTCAGCCGTCCCCCGTGACCGCCGGTGCCACCATGACCGCCGGGGCCGCCGTTGCCGCCCCGCCCGCCGTCGCCGCCGGGACCGGCGCCGGAGGAGCAAAACCCCAACCAGTCGTAGAGCTCGCGCCGCCCGTCCGAACCGTCGCCGCCGTCGCCGCCGTCTCCTCCGCGTCCGCCCATCGTGCCGTCCTGCCCCTGCAGGTCGAACATCGGTGAGCCGGTCATCTCGAGCACCCACATCTCGATCTCGGGGGCGTTTACGCCGCCGAACCCGTGCCCCGCCGGAACCCCGGCGTCTCCAGCCGCGCCGGTCACACCCCACAGCCCGTTGGGGGTCGGAGCCTTGGGCGGCCTGGGCGGCTTGTCGCCCGGGGCCCAGGAGTCCAGCACGGCACGCGGGACCGGCCGCCGGTAAGTGAACGTCACGTTGTGCCCGACGATGAGTTTCTCGGCGATGAACACCAGGTACTGGTGAGGCTCGTCCAGGACCACCACGGTGTTGTCGGCGAGTGTGACCGTCTTGCCCACGAAGTACGCGGTCGAGATGGTCAGGGACACAACTGCTGGCGCGGCGGCGGTCTCGCGCGCAGCCGCGTCGGTTCCGCTCACGGGGAGGAACGACAGCGGTCGGAACGTCTCGGGCAGGCGTGCCTCGACGAAATCGGGACTCAGGTCGACCGCAGCACTGCCGTCAGCCCGCTCGGACGGGACGAACACACTCATCGGTTCGGTCACTGACGCCGCGGGCGGAATGATACCTGCAACAGCGCCGCTGAGCTCGGACAGCGCCCAGCGGGAGCGGAACGGCAGCGGGATAACCGGGGGAAAAGAGGGCGTTGATGCGGCGGGTGCGGCGGTAATTCCGGGGCGGGCGATGATGTTGCCCGCGAGTTCGAGGGTGCCCAGCCCGCTGATCGGTGCGATGCCCTCCCGCTCCAGAAGCGAGCGGTGGTACTCCAGGCGCACGAGCGCCTCCGAATGAGACTCCGGGCTGTTGACGACACTAGTGCTGACAGGTGAGAGGTGAACAGGCATGAGTCATTGACCCCCTTGGCAACACGGGACTATGCCGAGCGCGAACCGCGACTCGGTAGACGGCAGAAGACGCCGCCCGCACGGGGCGCCTGCCGCGCAACGAGCGAAGCCAAGCACGTGCCGCGGGCGGCACGGCCACTCACCGGCCTCACCAGAAGGATGCCCCAAAGAGGTGTTTGTAGCATCAGAAGGATGCCCAAAGAGCAGATCAAGATCGAAGTAGCCCACACGGTCGGTGAGGGTGACCGTCCGGCCGGGCCCGATGACAGGGTTTCCCGCTTCGTCTTTTTTAATCCGGTACGTGTGGGTTGACTCGACCGAACGGTTCGGGATGGGCGCTTTTGTGGAACGCAACAGCACGTGGCCGGTGATGTTTACCATGGGGGTTCCTGGGTGAAGTCGAAACGCTGGTGCAGGAAGCGTCGCATCACTGGCGTTACCGATCCGTTACTGCAATATGACCCCGGAGGGATGATCCCCTAAAGGCGTATCCGCTACGGGCCAGGGTCAGTCGGCGCGGCGCGCTCCTCCTGCCCACGAGATCCCCCGCCAGGACGTCGTAGAAAGCACCGTCACCGCCGGCGGCGGGTCTGGGCCCCGGAGATCGCCTATCCGGATGCCAGCTCGCAGGGGCTGCCCGGCTTTCCGCGGTAGATCTCCAGGCGGTAAGGCGCGACGGCGGAGCGGTGCGCCACGGGAAGGCCGGTCACCGTCAGCACCACAGATCCATCTCCCGCTGGGAGAGCGCAGCCGTTGGGACTTCCGGGCTCTGAGGAGGAAGCATCACTGACTCGGCGGCGAGGGAAGGATCACTCCAAACCACCTCCGCCGCGTCCCCCACCGTCGACCACACCGCCAGCCACCTGCTCCGGGACCACGCCGGGCGGGATGGGCGGCTCGGCCGGGTAGCGCACCTCTAGTCCAGGTGTCGTCGGCGGCCGGACCGAGCATGCCGGTGCCCCACTCCGGGGCATACACCCGTTCCTTGGTGCTGGACAGCGTCTGCCGGGTCCGGTACTCCGGCTCATTTCCCGGCGAGGCCGCAAGAAGATGGGCCCGCAGCCCCAACGCCCGGACTGTGAGGGTCAGACCGGCAGCGGCATCGGGAATAGCCTCCAGGGCACGGGTGGGCGGTCGGTCAGTTCCCGGCACCGCCACCGGCACCAGCCCGCAGGCGTCGAAGGCAGCTTCGGCACCCCCTGCGGCCAGCGGCAGCACGCGGACGAACTAGACACTCCTCAGTGCTCCCGGAATCCTGGTCCGGAACTTGGCAATGGAGATGAAAAATAGACAAGAAGACCATGAGGAATTCGTTAGGGCGCTTGTCACTTCGAAGTTCAACGGAGTGGTGCGCGTTATGGATCCGGAAAGCCCCCGCTCCGATTGGCCCGTATCCATGACCCAGGTCGAGCACGCCGTGGGATCTAACGTGCCTGCCGAATTTGATAATTCCTTGGCCAAGCAGTTCAAAGATCAGCTCCACAGCGGTCAGGTGCGAATCGCCCCTGACTTTGAAATCTCGGGTAAGGCTCGTCTGCAATAGCAGGACTAAGTTAGACGCTACTCACGTATCCTGAAGATGGGATTCGGCCGGTCAGTGGTCGTCCGGGCGCCGGAAAGATTCGGCGGTATTGGGAGGTCTGCTCCAATTGCCTGGTCTCTTTCCGCTTTAGGTTCTGAACCGATGGGGTCCGCCTATCAACCTGCAAAACGCACCCACTAAGCTGCCCCGCCTCACCGCCGCGCGGGCAGTAATGGAAGACCAAGCCCGCAGCTGGGCAGTCGAGAATGGCTACTAATCCTGGGTCCCGTTGATCCCATGCACGAAAACAACCATATCTTGGTCGAGACCCGAGCAACAAAGGCGTAGGCATTGATAAGAAGAAGCTCCTCGATATTCCCACTCTGTACGCTTTTTTTGAGGATTGGCGAACGAATATTTGGCAGAGGCGACCCCATGACGGACTTAGTGACCCGTTGTCTCCTTCACTCAAGCTTTCGCCGAACGAAATGTATGATGCAATGTTTGACGTGTCGGGAGGTATACGGATTCCTCTAACATCCGATGACTACATTGCACTCATGCGCCGGGCTCGAGGCGGCCGCGAGATCGGTCGGGAGGGTATCCAGGTCGGGAACCGAATGTATGACTCTTCCGAGTTGGACGGATTGCGACTCAAGCCCTCCGCGGATAAGAGGATGAAGTATAAATGGGAAGTGCGCTATTCCCCATACGAGGTCAGTCGGGTGTGGGTCAAAAATCCAGAGACTGACCAATGGATCACTTGCCTCCGCAAGGATAAAGACATTTGGCGACGACCCTTCTCCGTGCATATTTATGCTCTTGGGCGTCAAAGTCGACTGGAACGAGATTCCACTCTGGATGCCGAGCTAAAGGAGAGAAATCGTCAATTAAGGCGCGCTGCGAAAAGAGAAGCTATTACTTTGCGGCAATGGGAAAAACGAAGGAACCTGGTCAAGCAACAGGAGGAGCGGAGCGGCGTCCCGCTGCCACAGGCCGTTCCCGAGGGCGATGTTAACACCGATGAGACTTTAAGCCCGGATTTGAGGCAACCCGGCCCCGGGACACGGCTTGGCCAGTTCGATCCGAAGGAGACGCCCTTCTGATGACCATCAACAATGACGCGCTTATGTTTGGCGAAGATGACATCCCGTCGCTGCGGATTGTCGACGGATTGCATGATTACTTGGCATCGCCGATTGCTCAGCCTGCCGTGCCCGACCTCCGGACGCTTGAAGGTCTCACCGGTGAGCAACTGAAGCAGCTAAACATCTCGCGGCTCCGCTTCCTGAGCGGCGGCCTGGTTGTGTCGACCCCACAGATGACAAAGATCACCGGCCAGGTCGAACGGCTCATCGTTGAAAATCAAGGGCGGAATTCAGGACTTGTCGGCCTGATCATCTACGGGGAGTCCACGATGGGAAAGACCACAACAGCCAAGGCTGTGATGCGACGCGTCTTTTACAAGTACTCGCTGGCCTATCCCGGGATGAAGCGAGAACAACGAATCCCCGTCGTATACGTGGAAGTGCCTCCCGGAGCCTCAGGGAAGGCCTTGGCTCGGCGTTTCGCCGGGTTCCTGCAACTCCCGATCTCGCCCCAAGAAACGGCGGAGGGCACCATGCAGAGGGTCGTCAACCTCCTTGACCGCGCGAAAACAAGACTGGTGGTAGTCGACGAGCTGCACAACCTAAAGTTGCGCACTTCCGGGTCCGGGGAAGGAGTTGACTTCCTTAAAGGCCTTTCCAATCAGTTGCACGCTACTTTTGTCTACGTGGGGATCGCCCTCAACGATTCAGCATTATTCGCTGGTGACAGGGGGAGGCAGATAACGGGAAGATTCATCTCCGCTCCGTTGCGGCCTTTCACCTTCGCCACACAGGAAGACAAGGTCCTGTGGCGTGAGGTAATCGAAGCTTTTGAGTCGAATCTTTGCCTCGCCAGTCACAAGCCTGGGGACCTTGGCGCTTTAAGTGAGTACTTGTACGAGAGGACTGGGGGGCTCCATAGGTTCACTCGGGCGCCTTCTGACCGGCACGGCCGCTTGGCTGATCTACAGAGGAGGACATCCCGAGGTAGAGGAACGCCTCACGAAGAGACTGCTCGACGAAACAACTTTGGACATCGCCGCGGAGTCATTCACGCTGCAGCGGGCCGCCTCGAGCGGAAGTTCATCACTACGAGATCCGGCAGTGAAGGCCTCCGAATGAGCCAGGGTCTGCCCGACAGCCCGTTCCCCCTGAGAGTGAGGCCGTTCCACCTTGAGACGCAAGAAAGTTACTGGCGGCGACTGGCTGACGAAAATTTCGAACCGTCCCGGCGACTCAATACATATGCCAGGAGTCTGCGGAAGGCGCGGTCAGGTCTCACCTATCACGAGGCAGCCCGACTCATAATCGAGGCACTTGGGGAACTGCAGAAAGACCACTTCACGTCTGCCATAACGGTCCTGGCACCTCACTCAAGCGGCCAGTACTGCCCATACTGCGTCCTCGGTGTGGTTGCACCGCTCCTTTGCCGCAGGTGCGCGCAGGGGAAGCAAGTCACGCAATATCCCAACCTGCGAATGGTCTGTCTCAAACACCGTCTATGGACCGGATTCACGACCGCCCCCGCTGACCAAGTGGCCGTCGGGAGGTCCGTTCTGCAAGCCGAAAACAGCTCCGCCGACTGATCCGTCGCTGGCACGTTGACGCTGTCCTCATCCAGAAGTGCCGCCAGCTACTCCTTGCCGGCCGCCAGGGCAGCAACGCCGACGTCGAAATATTCCCAGACCTGGTCGCACTCGTTCAGTTGCTGACCACCCCGTGGTTGAACTCTCAGCTTTTGGCGCCTCTGCAGTCATTTCGCGCTGCGAGAAAATTTCTCGAGACCCGCACGCTCGCTGTGCTTAGCGGGACTTATCCCGGACTTGTGGAAGGCCTGTGGAGCCGATACAGGCCTCTCATGCTAGCCATCCGCGAAGCGATCAGAGGCGGGGCTGTCGCACTTCCCTTATGGGAGCATGACCCCGAGATCCCTCGCGGATGCATGGAAACCTGGGCCCAAGCGATAGGTCCTCTGGAATCCCCCGAGAGCTACTTCGAAGTCACGCATCCAGCCCGGAAAAGATACAGCGGACGTTGGCCGCGCCTCACCGAGGAACAAATCCTGCACTACCGGGAAGCGCCACCCTATGACCCTGTACTCAACGGCCACCACCCGGCCATCACAGGCGCCGCGAACGTCGTGTGTAGCCGCGGGCACCGCAACCAGGTAGCCTATCCGGACCTCATCAGAGCGCTCAACCGCGGATGTAGCACCTGCGGGTACTGCACAGGAAGAACCGTGCTACCCGGTTACAACGACCTGGCAACAAGGTACCCAATGCTCGTGGCGGCCTGGCACCCAGTCTTCAACGACGGAGTTTTGCCCAGCCAGGTACTTGGCGGCGGCAGCATCGAATGGTGGTGGACCTGCGACGCCGGCCACTCATATTCGAGACAAATTTCCACCGCGATCCGCGGATCGAAGTGTCCCTACTGCGCTGGTCGACGGGTGTGGCCAGGCTTCAACGACATGGCGACCCGCCGACCAGATTTGGCAGCGGACTGGGACGAGCAATTGAACGGCGGTGTTAAAGCATCAGAAGTGTCGGCAACTTCCGCGAGGCAGTAAGCATGGAAGGACCCTGCAGGCGGACCCCCCGATTTCAGTCCACTTATATCCGTGGACGCCGAGGCTAGGCGCCTCCGCCGCAGGTTGGTTTGGAATGCTGTCTTGCCAGGCATCTTCGCCCAACTTCGACATGCAACCACATTCAACTAAGTGAGAAGGAACCAAGACTTTTTCGCGCGCCGGGTCGATTCGCACCAACTTCGGTGAAAAGAACGCCACGAGCCTGTTGCAAGGAACTGCCTAGCTAGTGGCCACAGTTGAGCGCGAAAATATCAACTGGCTCGGGAGCTGTCAGTAATAAGGATTGCCCGTGACACCTTCAAAACAGCCCCACGTCCAAAACCCCTGGTACCGCTGCGGCAGGTGCCAGCAGATCGCCTACAAAGTGTTCTTCGACGTCGCCGGGGTGGCACCCCGCTGGGTGACGTGCTGGCTGACGTATTGGTACTTTACCCACTAGCGCAGGCCTAGCAGGTTCTCCTTGGTGGGCCACCCGCCAAGGAGAACCTGTTGCGTTGCCGGAGCTCGCGTTCCGTTGGGTGTAGCGGCCGAGTTCGCCCCGTCCCCCGGCGGGCTTAGCTCGCCGTCTCCTTTCAAAGTCAAGGGTCGAGTCCCCGGCACACACACCGGCGAGAGACGGCGTGGGATCTGTGCCGCTAGCTTTGGGTCTGGCCCTGGATTCCCTGGGTGCACCTAAAAGGAGGCGTTCTGTCGTCTGTGGTCGCCGGCCCTGGCCAATTCGTTGCACTAGCGTTGGAGTTTCTCGTAGTCAGAACGGGCAGCCGCGGGTGCGAAGCCATGGTAGTTCCGAGCGCTCAGGTGGTAGATCGGTGGCCAAGGGCTGCCTACCTGTATCTGCGTTGGGTCAGGCGAGATCAGTAAGACGGCTCCTTCCCAGATCTCATCGGGAAGAGCTTCCATCCATGCCCGCTGAACGTGGTCGAATTGGTTCCAGCGCAACGTCACCCATGTGCCAGTCGGTTCCACGGCCTCGATGGCCAGTACTGTGACTTCGGTCGTCGTTCCCAGCTGAAGTCTCGTTGTCTCGAGCCGTTTCCACTGTTCGATTGCGAGTGCGGTCCACCTCTTCGCCCGTCGTTTCCGGGCGAGCCAGACTGCGGCCACCGCCGCTGGGAAAAGGAGGGACAGAACAGGCAGCAGCCAAAGGCTGGGTGACGCGGGGGAGGACAAGGGCGCAAATATGCTGAACRCAAGGCCGAGGACTGCACAGGCACCGGCAACCACCAGCCAGCCCGTCAGTACTTTTGGCTTCACGAATGGATTAGCGTTCATTTGCACCGCCCAATGACCATCCAATATTAGCTCCCGAGGTCTGGTGGCTGAACACTGGCGGCAGCGCGGGAAGTTCGATTTCGGATGCCTGAAGTTGTGGAGTCGTGCGTCTCAGGCGACCCAGCAACCACTGCTGAGACCAAGGCGTGGACGCTCGAGTGTTCCGTGGACTGCACTGTGTCCGCCGCGGCTGGCTTGGGTCCGAGCGGAAGCGTCTCGCTGTCGATATCCCAGCGGTCCCGGTAGCTGGCAACGTCCCGGATGAGGCGGTGCCACGTCTGCGGAGCAATCGATCCGGGAAGCAAAGCCCGGAGAGTTTCCTTCCACCTGGTGTCGTCGGCTAGTGCTGCCCGAGCGATGCTGCGGTTTCGCTGGCCAATGCGATGCTCGACGTCATTCAGTAAGAGGCTTATGTCTTCCCGGTGAGATATCGAAGACTCTGCGGCGGTGGATTCCGATGGCCGGTCTCGTTGCGCTACGGCGAGGAGTCGAGACCGGATGACAGACGCCGAGTCAGCGGAGTCCGCCGGGGACTGAAGTCCGTCAACGAGGGCTTGCTCCGCATCTGAGAGGTCCACGACGGCTGCGCGCCGCCACGCCGAAGTAACGGCGCCCCACTCCGGCGATTCCCGCAACCGTTCCAAGGAATCAGGGGAGTGGGCGCTGATGAGGTGAGTGACGTCGTCGTCCGCGGCAATCTGTAGGAGGTAGTCCCGCTCTGCCATGAGATGGCTCAACGAGTTGGCCTTGGCAGCCTCGGCGGCTCGGATTTCGTGGGCTGTGTGTTCGGCGCCTTGGGCTGTCAGCACCTGACTGAGGATCTGCTGCCAGTCAGGCAGAGTTGACGGGTCGATGGCGTGGTGGTCGCGGGGGTCGGGTTCGCAGACGTAGGCGGTGTTGGAGTGCCGTCCGCGGGTCATCGAGACGTAGAATAGTTCGCGGGTAAGGCGTCCTTCGGAGACGAGGGTGTGCCCGGTATCGACGGTGATTCCCTGGGAGCGGTGGGCTGTGGTGGCATAGCCGAGCTCGGCGGACTCGGCGAGGTAGCGGCCACTCAGGGTGATGCTGGCGCCGGTGTCCAGCCGTGTGCCCGTGACGGATCCGTCGGCGGCTGGCGCATGTGTGATGGTGATGAGTGTGCCGTTGCGGATGAAGTCGCCTGTGTGGTCGGTGAGGCGGCGGTCGTTGCGCCTGGCCAGGATTCTGTCGCCTCGGCCGGCATGGAGTCCATCGCTCAGTAGAATGGCCGATTCCGGGTCGACCCGGCCGGTGGCGACTTGGTCGGCCTGGGCACGTTCGTTGAGCAGTGCCACGGTGTCGTTATCGGGGGCGATCAGGATGGAAGTCCGGCCGGCCTGGACATCGTTGTTCCACCGGTCGTAGGCTGCATCGACCATGGCGTCGTATGTGCCGGAACGGATCCGTCCGTGGCCRTTGTAGTCCTGAATGGCCTGGCGGTCACCCGATCTGAGTTTGAGGGAGCTCTGACGCTCCCAAGGCTGCGTGAAGCGCCAGATAGTTGTCAGCTGCGCGGCCTTGCCGGTGCGATCGAGCCACCCGAGCATGMCACCGGCGTCGATCGCGTCCAGCTGGGCGGGGTCGCCGACAAGGACGAGTTTGGCCCCGGCAGCCTCCACTTGGTCGACGAGGGCCGCGAGATGGTGAGTCGGGACCATGGATGCTTCGTCGACGATGACGAGCTGGCCGGGCCGGAACTGCCATCTGGATTGGGTCGCGGCGAGGGCGCTGAGTTGCTGGGCCAGGCGTCGAAGGTAGCGCTTGGACGTCCTGTCATTCCCGGCCGTGGGGATGGCACCCAGGTACCGTTGCTCCGACTCGAAGTATCTCTCGGCACGCAGTGCGGCGCCGGGGCCGGTGGATTCGAAAAGCCATTTGGTAACGTTGTCGGTTGCCAGATCGAGTTCTTGGCCGAGGACGTCGGCTGAGGCCGCAGCAGGGGCCAGACCGATGACACTTCCCGGCCCATAGTGCTGTTCCCAGAGCCTCTTCACTGCGGCCATGGTTGTGGTCTTGCCGGTTCCGGCTGGCCCGACGACGGCGTCTAGCCTCCGCCCGCCTGCCGCGATGGTGGCGGCGGCGTCGAGCTGATCCGGCCACAAACCGACGCCGCTCGCGTTTGTGTACCGGGTGAGTCCATCGCGTGCGGACGGGTCCAGGGCGGGCGCATCCGTAGAGTGATGGGCGGCCATTACGCGGTCCTCGTTGGCAAGCGTGGACAGGTCTGTATAGAGGTGGCCGGCGGGCCAGTCGAAGATACTGTGCCCGTTGAAGGCGACGTCGGGTGCGGCGGAGGCCGCCGGGCCGTAGCGGAACTCGCTCAGGGGAACGGATTGTGCTTCGGCGGACGTTGCGACAGCGTCCATGATGTGTCGACGGTCTTCTGGGCTGGCGCAGCGGAGTTCGAGGCAGATTCGTTCCGCCTCGGCCAGCAGATTCCACCGGTTCCAGGTCGCCCGCCTGCCTGCCGTAGCCTGTTCTACGAGGCGGCCGGTGGCCTGGATCCAGGCGATGCCCAGGTCGGTTTCGTGCACGGGGGATTTACGTGAGCGGTCGATGGTTTCGGCGAGGACCCGCTCGGCGTCGAACCCTTTGGCCGCCGCGCGGCTCCGCCATTCACCGGTCCTGGTGGAGAGCGGAACGATGCGGTCGGGTTTGGCTGTGCGGGTCGATAGCGTGGCCTGCTGCCGAAGCCGGATCTTGGTCGTCGCCGTCGGTCCGTGGCCGTGGGCCTGGGCCCATTCATGAATAAGCCGATCAGTTTCGACGTCGATCAGTCGGGATCGACTCGAGAATTCGCGGATCAGTTCCTCCTCGACGCCGGTGAGCTCGAGTTTGGGGTTGTGTTCGGCTTTCCCAGGCCGGCGGACGTCGGCGTCAGTGCCGAGGTCGCGCTTGAGCTGGTCAAACAGGAGACCGTTGTAGTGTTCGCTCGCCGCGACCGTGGCCTTGTAGAGCGTGCGTGAGTCCAAGGTGCCCCAAGCGCCGTCGGAGACGCGTTGGACGCGGTTGGCGATGACGACGTGAGTGTGGAGCTGGGGATCACCGGTTCGGGACTCCCAGTGGTCGAAGGATGCGGCGATCGCGCCGCTGACGCTCAGACGGGCGACTCCGTTGTGGCCGGCGCGGGTGTGGATCGCAGTTTGCTCCAGCCAAGCCATCGTTGCATCGAGTGCGGCGTGGTGGGCCCTCAGGATCCTGTCCTTGTCGCCGCTGCCGGCCAGGGCCCACAGCACCGAAATGGACTTCGGGACACTGAACGTGAGATCAAAACCTGCGACGGTTGGTGGTCGATTGGGCGGCGTTGCGCGCAAATTATGTGCATCCCGGTGTCGATGCCTGCCCAAGGGCTCGCCGGTCGTCGGATTTTCTGCCCGTTCGAAGAGCGCTTGCGCGGCCGACGGGGTGACGGTGGCGCCGGGTTCGACGCCGATGCCGGCCAGCCCGGTTCCCAGCCATCTGCCCTGCGGATTGCTGGCTTGGGTGTAGTAGTCGGTCAGACTTCGTGTGGCAACGTCGGCCCGCAGGGTCGTCTTGAGCAGGTACTTTACCCCCGATTCACCGGACAGCCTGGCGATCGAAACAGTCATGAGCCGGCCCCTCTCATGCTCCATCCGCGGCGAGCAAAGACCGCGGTGACCTGTTCCCCAAGGTGGGCGTCCGCCGTCGTGGTCGCTATCGATACCAATCGAGCCGCCAGCACCTGGAGATCGCTCACGTCCTGACGGCGACGCTGGCGGAGCGACAGGTTCTCTACCTGGAGAAGACGCAGGCGTTCCGCCATTGCAGTCGCCGTAAAGCCGGCTCGATCGGCTGTCATGGTCGCCTCGCTTAGCCGGTCGTAGGCGATTGCGAGGTCATGGTCGTGATTGGCAGCGGCTCTCTGCAGTCTTCGCTCATAGCTCGAGCGAAGGCGTGAGATCTCGGCACGACGGTCTGACAGCGACCCGGAATCCCGTAGCGCGGAGCGGAGGGGGAGTGGCTCCTGTGAGAACCGGTCTGTCCTGCGTTGATGCGCCGCTCGGTACCGGCGCTGCCGCTGCCGACTCGCGCATACGGGCGTGCAGAATGTCTGCCCTCGGCGGACGGGCGAGAAGCGGGTAAGGCATTCCGGGCACACTTGGTCGTTCACACTCGTCCATGGGCTCTAGGGTGCGAATCGGCATGACTTGGCGTTAGGCCATTCGTTACGGGCGCATCAAAGATGCCAGAGGTGTGAGGCTCTTTGCGGGCCTGAGCGTGCTGGACGACGGCGTCGTAAGGGCTGTCTGCAGCGGGTGGGCGCGGACTAACGGCTCGCCTGTAAGGGCAGGCGCTGCGCGACTTTCTGCCTGGGGAGTGGGGCAGTGATTTTGGCTGGAATACGAGGAAAGACCGTCGACGGAGGGTCGACGGTCTTTGGGTTAGTGCCGCGTTTGTTGAATCTAGGGAACGCCGCGCCGGGTTGGCTGGTTGCCAGCGTCATTATGGAGCGACAACGCCAGCCGTTCGATTTCGATCGGATTGAATCCGGACCAGTGGTGATGATCCTCCACCACCACTACCGGTGCTTGTGAGTATCCGAGGTCTTGTGCGTACTCCAGGGCAGTCTCGCTGATGGTGAGATCCACTGTCGAGTATTCGACGCCTGCCCTGTCGAAGCTGAAGCAGGTCATGCGGCATTGCTGGCAGTTCGGCTTGCTGTAGATGACGATGTGCACTGCACTCACCTTCCTGGGAAATCAAGTGATTAGACGTAGCTCCGGTCACAGGTGCCGGTAGGCCTGGGTCTTGCTTCGAGCCCACCCCGACACGAGTCCGCAGCCGAGCATCTCTTTCATCAGCTGGGCGAGGCGGTACTCGGGATCGAAGGACAAGACGAGATCCATGAATTCAGCCGCTGTGGATCCTCTGCCTTTCCACCACGCAATGCAGCCCAGTAATGTCAGCGGTGCTGCCGCATGCTGCGAGGAAGCGACGGAATACAGTCGCAGCAGGAGTCGTTCCGCCGCGTCGATGCGGTCCCAGCGGGGCGAGCTTTCGGACTCGCCGAACAGCAGAAGTCC
>NZ_JBFUJJ010000032.1:0-34635 GCF_056401435.1 Arthrobacter sp. P4_F10 | reverse complement strand
GATCATCGTGGGAGACAACATCGGCACTTTCGAGGCCGGACACCTCGCCCTGGTGGGTTCGGGGCTGCCGCACGACTGGGTCAGCGACCTCGAGCCCGGAGAAGTGCTTCAGGGCAGGGACGCCCTCATTCAGTTCGACGGAAAATGGGTTGAGCAGGCTGCCTCGATTCTCCCGGAAATGGCCGAGGTCAAACCCCTGCTGGAACAGTCCTCGCGCGGCATCGAGTTCCTGGGGCGATCAGCCACGGCCGCCGCGGCTTCCCTCGAAGCGATGGGAACTTCCACCGGGTTGCAGCGGCTTCACCATCTCTTTGACGTGTTGGCGATCCTTTCGCGCGCACCGCAGGAGGAACGGCGCTACCTCGCCGACGAATGGTTTCGGCCTCAGCTGGACGGCCAGGGCGCGGCCGTGGTGGACATAGTCCTCGAGTACGTGTTCAGCAATCACGCCGGCAGCGTCAGGATGTCCGAAGCTGCGGCGCTGGTGGGAATGTCGGAGCCCACGTTTTCGAAGTATTTCAAGCGCGCAACCGGCCAGAATTTCAGCGACCTCGTGCGCAAACTTCGTCTGGCCCACGCCCGCCGCCTGCTGGAGCAGAGCGACAAATCCATCTCCGACATCTGCTACGAAGTGGGTTTCACGAACCTTTCCAATTTCAACCGGCATTTCCGCAACGACGCCGGCGAAACTCCCCGGGAGTATCGTCAGCGAGTACAGAACTGACGGTCGCAGCACGGGGTTCTGCATGGTCACACCCCGGCGGGCGTGATCTGGACTCCCTGGCCCGGCGATGGGCATTGGCGGTAGATTGTGGCTGATAGTCGCTGCCGCCGGTTCGACGACGGGTGCGGATAACAGCCAAGCGCCACCGACCTGAAGGAGATCTTCATGGGCAAGCTCACTGTCACCGCTTTTACCACCCTGGACAACGTCGCCGAGGAACCCCAGCTCTGGACAGGCCCGTTCTTCAGCGACGCCACCGCGGCTTTCAATGAACAAGTGCTGGCCGCGGCGGACTCGATGTTGCTCGGCCGGGTCACCTATGACGGATTCGCCGCCTCCTGGCCGTCGCGGTCGGGCGACTTCACCGCCGATAAGTTCAACGCCATGCCGAAGTATGTCGCGTCAACCACCATGGACCACGCGGACTGGAACAACAGCACGATTATCGCCGGCGACATACCCGGCCGGGTCCGCGCGCTTCGCGAACAAGAGAACGTGATCGTTTGGGGAAGCCCGACGCTCGTCAAGACGCTCATGAAGGAGAGCCTCGTCGACGAGTACATTCTGCTGGTCTCCCCCATCGTGCTCGGGCATGGCAAGAAGATGCTGCCGGAGGACGGCACCCGGCACACTCTGCACATCGTCGAACTTGAGCTCCTCGAAGGCGGGATGCTGGCACTCCGGATGGCACCGGCAGCGGTCTGAGTCCTGAGCCCATCGGAAGATAGGCCTAGCTATCCAGTTTGGGTGCTGCGCGGACGTGGGCGCGTTGGCCTTGCCTTCCGATGAGGCCGAGGTATTCGACGGGACCGGCGCTGTGGAGCCGAACCAGCACCGCACCGCCTCCACAGGACACGGACATCACCCACCAGCCGAGGCGACAGCCACTCTCGCGGACATCACCCGGAGCCTGGATTCGGCCGCATGGAGCATCAGGACTAGGGAGGAGATCACGCGCACACTCCTTGGTCCCGGTGGCCGAGCCATTCCGTTGCACGACGTCGTCGTGCAGGCCACCCGACACCCCTGACCTGGCCACTCCGGCGTCGGGAGCCTCCTGTTCCGTCGGCGGCGTTAGTCCCCCGAGCCTGTACCGTCCGGCAGGCTGGCATCTACCGGGAAGGTCATGAACGCCGGCGTCTCGTATGGATGCGCGGACAGCGCGGCGTCGACGACGGCGGCGCGCCGGGAGCGCGGGTAAATCGCCTCGATCCGGGTTTCCGGCACCTCCTCGGGCTCATTGACGGCGCCGATGGTCGGGGTCGCGCCCGGCAGCGGTGTGAAGCGCCCGGTGCCGTCGAGGCTGAACGAGCAGTGCGAGTAGTTGCCCAGCCTGCCCGCCCCGGCGTCGCCAATGGCCTGCCGGACCGCGTGCGCAGCTTCGGTGGGGACGTAGATGACCAGACAATCCATTGGCTCCATGCCAGAAAGTCTGCCACCCCCGTAAAAGTCATGATTAAATTTTGCTGCGGTCTTTGGTGCTCAGGTTCAGTCCCGGGAGTCGCCATCTGGCGGGATGATTGCTGCGGTCCGCGGATGGGCTGGAGCCGTTTCGATCGGACGCTTGTTGGTGGTACTCCAGCTGCTGAGGAAGTCGAGTTGCTCTTGGGCATGGCTTTCCGGTTCAGCAGTGTAGGCAATGAGAGTCAGACCCGTTCCCGGGAACTCCAACGAATCGCCTGTGAGTTCGATGTCCCCGATCAGTGGGTTGTGCAGTGTCTTGCGGGCTGAGCGGTGGAAGCGGACGTTGTGCCGTGCCCAGCGTGTCGAGAATTCCGTGCTTCCAGTGGCAAGGTCACCAATGAGGCTGTTCAATGCCCTGTCGTGCGGGTTGCGTCCTGTTTCGGCGCGGAGGGCGGCGGCGAGATCATCTGCGATCGTGTCCCATTCGAGAAAGAATTCCTGGGAGCGCGGGTCGAGGAACATGAACCGTGCGAGGTTCAGCGGCAGGCTCTCGGGGCTGAGAATGCCGGCGTAGAGGGCGAAGCAGAGGCCGTTGGCGGCGAGGACATCCATGCGTGAGTTGCGGACGTATGCGGGTGTGCCTGTCATGCCGGCCAGGATCCGTTGAACGCTGGGGCGCACTTCTGCACGTGCCCGGCGTGTTCGTGATGCCGGCGCCGGCGTGGCGGCCTTGGCCAGGTCGAGCAGGTGGGCTCGTTCAGCCTCGTCGAGGTGCAGGGCGCCTGCGAGTGACTCGAGGACACTCTCGGAGACTCCCCGCAGGTTCCCCCGTTCGAGCCGGGCGTAGTATTCCGTGCTTACGCCGGTGAGCATGGCCACTTCCTCGCGCTTGAGGCCGGCCACCCTCCTTGTTCCGCCGTAGGCGGGCAGCCCGGCCTGGGCCGGAGTGATGCGCGACCGCCGGCTCATGAGGAACTCGCGGACGTCGTTGTTGTTCTCCATGGCCTCTACGCTACGACGCCCCGGCCCGGCCTGACAGGAACTGGCAGTACACCGCACAGCAGGCACTCCCGCGCGCAGGATATGGCTGGTTTTCTTGAAGGAGTTCAGATCCTTGTCGCCGCGTCCCTGCGACTACGATCCGGCCCCTACCACCCCCAAACAAAGGAAACACCATGAATACCGTCACCCTAAATAACGGCGTCGAGATGCCGATCCTGGGCTTCGGCGTCTTCCAGATCCCCGACCACGAAACCCAGGCCGCCGTCGAGGCCGCCATCGCAGCCGGATACCGCCACCTGGACACGGCGGCCTCCTACGGCAACGAGGCGGCCGTCGGTGCCGCGATCAAGGCCAGCGGCATCGCTCGCGAGGAACTCTTCGTCACCACCAAGCTCTGGATCCAGCACACCCCGACCGGCAGTGTACAAGACGACACCAGGCGTTCGTTCGAAAACTCGCTCCACCGGCTGGGACTGGACTACCTGGATCTGTACCTGATCCACCAGCCGCTCGGGGACTACTACAGCGAGTGGCGGGCCATGCAGGATCTTCACAAGGAAGGCCTGGCCCGCGCGATCGGCGTCTCGAACTTCCACCCCGACCGGCTCGTCGACCTCATCGATCACAACGAGATCGTCCCGGCCGTCAACCAGATCGAGACCCACCCGTTCCACCAGCGCGCCGCCGACCAGGCCCTGATGCGCGAACGGGGCGTCCAGATCGAGTCCTGGGGACCGTTCGCCGAGGGAAAGAACAACCTGTTCACCGATCCGCTCCTCAGCGCCATCGCCGAGGCGCACGGCAAGTCGGTCGCCCAGGTGGTGCTCCGCTGGCTCATCCAGCGCGAGGTCGTCGTCATCCCCAAATCAGTCCGGCCCGAGCGGATGGCCCAGAACCTCGATGTCTTCAACTTCATTCTCACCGATGCGCAAATGAGCCAGATCGCCACGCTGGACACCGCTGCCAGCCTCTTCTTTGACCACCGCGACCCCGCGATGGTGAGCTGGCTGGGTGGACGCCGGTACAGCTAACCAGAAAACCCGACCGGAAGACCCCTGATGACCACGAACCTACGGACCATGGGCCGGCGCTCCGTCCTGCGTTCGGCTGTCGCCGGTTTCGGTGCTGCCATGATCACCGCCGGAACGTCCGGCTGCGCCCCCAAAGAACGGAACATTCCCATGCCACAAAGCAGTCCAGGACCCCGCCCCGACGGCAGGCAGATCCTGCTCGCCTATTTCTCACGGGCCGGGGAGAACTACCACTACGGCGGCCGCACCGACCTCGACGTCGGCAACACCGAGGTCCTGGTCGGAATGATCCGCACGCGCATCACATGCGATGTCCACCGCATCGAAGCCGCCGACCCCTACGCCGCGGACTACGACGCAACCGTCGCTCGCAACGTCCGTGAACAGGACGGTGACGCCCGCCCGGCCATCGCCTCCCCGATGCCCTCGATCGACCAGTACGACACCGTGCTCCTGGCCAGCGGGATCTGGAACGTCCGGGCCCCGATGATCATGGCGACGTTCGCCGAGAGCTACGACTTCACCGGCAAGTCAGTCCATCCGGTTACCACCCACGCCATGAGCGGACTCGGCACCACCGAACGGGACTACGCGAGATCCTGCCCCGGGGCGACCATCGGCGAAGGACTGATATGTAGTTCCGGTTGTCAAGTGGGCATGGATGAGCGGCTCCTGGGTTTTGGTTCCGGAGGCCGCTCATTGTGTGCCGCCGGGTCGTGGTGGGGGTGTGTTGGCGGGTCTTGTGTCGACTGCAGTGTCAGGCTGACATTCGCGGGTTGGTTACCGCATGACGATGTGTTCGGCGGGGAGCGTATCGGTGTCTAGCGTCGAGCGTCGACGGTTGGACCCGCCTGCTCATAGTCCAGCCTCGAGTTGGCTCCGGATGCTTGCCAGCGCATTTCCACCCCGTCCCGGGCGGCAGGTTCGGGTCAGGCCGCGTTCATGCGTTCTCCTTGCTGGAGCGGGGCGGCCAGTGACCAGCACCAGCCGGCGAGCTCCCGGGCGATCGCGGTGTTGGCCTTGACCGGCATTTTGTGGCGTTCATCGAAGTGTTCCCATTTGCGGTGCAGCCGGTGGTTTCCTTCCAGGGCGCGGATGCGTGTTGCCGGGGCGACGAGCTCGAACTGGCGCAGCAGCCGTTCCCCGGGCCGGGCGTAGGGGCGCCGGTGCTGCCAGGCGGCTTCGATGAGGAGTTTGCGGGCGTAGGTGTGCCCGGCCTTGGTGATCGGGCCCTGGTGCCGGGACTGGCCGGAGGATTCCTCGCTGGGGACCATGCCGAGATAGGACCCGATGGTCGAGCCGGTGAAGCGGGTCCAGTCGCCGATCTCCACGGCCAGCCCGAACGCGGTCGTGATGTGGATGCCGCGCAGGCACATCAGCGCATCAATCACCGGGCCGTAACGGCACGCCGCGGCCGTCGCGGTGACCTGTTTGTCGATCCGTGCCAGCTGCGCGGTGAGCAGCTCGGCCTGCTCCACATCGGCCTCGTAGGTGAACTGCAGCGCCTGCTGGTCAAAGTGCTGGCGGTGCAGCCACAGACGGTGTTCCTTCGTCCACCGGGTGTCTTGGGGGTAGCGGATGCCATGGCGCAGCAGGATGGCGTTCACGTGCTGGCGGGCGTGCGCGAGGTCCTTGGCCGTGCCGGAGCGCAGCCGGGACATGCTGCGTGCCCCCGGGGACCGGGTGAAAACCGACCGGCGTGACGCCCGGGTGCTGGCCGAGATGCTCGCCGTCGGCTCGGTCATCGAGGTGCGGATCCCGGACCCGGAGGAAGAAGCGCTGCGGGACCCCGACCGGGTTTGTCCTGGCCCGGTACCTGCGGGCCGCGGGGATCAGCTGCGTCGTTGCGGCGTCCTCGAAGCTCACATCAAGCAGGCGCTGCAGGACCGCCCCGGCGATAATGGCCGACCCGGACGGGCAGGGCCTGATCACACTTCATATCGTCTAGCCGTGCGGGGCGAGGAAGTCCGGGATGCCGGAGCCGCCGTCGAATCCTGGCTTCGCCGTACCAGGCTCCGCGAAAGATAGCTGTACGGGAGCGCACCGTTCTGTGGGCTTTGCGCGCGCGAGCACCACGAGCGGCGCGAAAAGAGGTGAGTGCTCCCGGCGCCCGGGCGCCAGCACCGGCCTATCATGGGGATCACGGAACCGAACGCAACCGGGGGCCGCTTAGCATGACCAACGAACGCGAACGCAATGAAGCGCCAACGGGAAACGTTGCGCTCGTGACCGGCGCAAGCCGAGGGGTAGGCCGTGGCATCGCGCGGGGCCTTCTGGCAGCGGGGTTTCGGGTTTACGGTACGGGCCGCTCGATCGACCAGGCGGACCTGCCGCAGGAGATACGGCGACTGCGCTGCGACCATCTCAACGACGAAGAGACCGCGCGCGTGTTTGAAACGATCCGCTCCGAGAGCGGCCGCCTCGATCTCCTCGTCAATTGCGCCTGGGGCGGCTACGAGAAGATGGTGGAAGGTGGCGCGTTCACGTGGCCTGCGCCGTTTTGGGATCAACCGCCCCATCGCTGGACCGGCATGATGGACGCCGGCGTCCGCGCCGCATTTGTGTGTTCGGCGCACGCGGCCCGCATGATGACTCCGCGGCACCGCGGCTTGATCATCAACATCAGCTTCTGGTCGGCGCAGCGTCACCTCGGCAACACGATCTACGGCATCGCAAAAGCGGCGACAGACAAGATGACGTCCGACATGGCCGTCGAGCTGAAACCGTTCGCTGTTCCGGTAATCTCGCTCTACCCCGGACTGGTTCGAACCGAAGCGGTCGTGGCAGCGGCGAAAAGTGGCGCGTTCGATCTCTCGACCAGCGAAAGCCCAGAATTCATCGGCCGCGTGATCAACGCGCTGTTCCACGATCCGAACCTGATGGCGCGGACCGGTCAGGTGCTTATCGCCGCCGCGGTTGCGAAGGAGTTCGGCGTACTGGACATCGACGGAAGTTCGCCGCCGGCGCTGACGCTTAAGGACATTGGTTTGGAGGGGTAAGCCCCCGAGGATGTGGCACGGTTGGTAGTCTTAGCCGACTATCGCCTTCCACCGGACATCACTTGAGGTGCAATCCATGACCGCGACGACACCCCCTCCGGGCACCGTCCTTCTCGCCGGTGCCACCGGCGATCTCGGCGGACTTATCCTGCGGAATCTGGTCGTCCTCGGGGCCACCGTTCGGGTCCTGACACGACCGGAGACCAACACAGCGCGGATTGCACAGCTGCGCGCCCAGGGCGCCGAGGTGATCCAGGCGGATTACGACGATCCGGACGGCCTCCGAAGGGCGTGCACGGATGTTGATTGCGTGGTCTCCGCGATCAACGGCCTCGACAGCGCCATCTTGGATGGTCAATCGCGCTTGCTGGAGGCGGCGGCCGCGGTGGGTGTCCCCCGTTTCATCCCTTCCGATTTCTCCATCGATTACCGCGGTATCCGGCCCCGAAGCAACCGGAACTTGCAGCTCCGCAGAGACTTCGCACAGAGATTGGACGCAACCGAAATCCAGGCCACATCGATCCTCAACGGCGCCTTCACCGACATGCTCGCCGGGCAGGCGCCAATGATCCTGTTCTCACGGCGCCGTGTGCTGTTCTGGTCCGACCCCGACCAGGTGCTCGACTTCACCACCAAAGACGACACTGCCACGTACACTGCAGCCGCCGCCCTCGACCAGCGGGCTCCCCGTGTCCTCCAGATCGCCGGGGACAAGGTCACGGCAAGGACCCTGGCATCCACCATGACCGACCTGACGGGTACACAATTCCGGCTCCTCTACGCGGGCAGCGTTGGTTCCCTGACTGCTATGAGCAGGGCAGTTAGAGCCCTCATGCCGGCCTCCACCGAGCCGTTCCCGCCGTGGCAGGGCATGCAGTACTTCGCCAGCATGTTCAGTGGCGACGCCAATCTGCGTTACGTCCACAACGACAGGTACGGCAGCCGGAAATGGACCACCGCCCGGGACGTCCTGGAGCAGCACCGCCAGCAGAGCTGACCGTGCGGCAAGGCCGAACGACTGCGCGGCGTACGCCAGATCCCACAGCCGTGTGCTGGGGCCGGCACCATCCCAATCGATGAAGACCCACCTGCTAGTTCTTGCTCGTCCTCGATCATCCCTGCAGGCTACTGGAATGCCGTCCAACGCTGCTGGAAGACTCGACAAGGTCGAGCTGCCCCGGCCCCTCTCTGGCGTCGCCCAGCGTCCATCACACCGGCGAAGTTCCTAGGCGATCGGGCGGACGTTCTGATTTGATCGGAAGAGGTTGATTGGGTCGTATGTGGCTTTGACGGCGGCCAGGCGATCGTAGTTGGCGCCGTAGGCTGCTCTCACGCGCTCCTCCCCCTCCTGGCCCAGGTCGTTGACGTATACCCCGCTCGCGGCAAAGGGCTGCATCGCTTCGAAGAAGGCGCGGGCCCAGCCGATGTGGCGCTCCGTCGCTGCCGGGTCCGACCACTGGGCCAGGATGAGGAGTTCGCTCTGGGACCGGCGATGGGGAAATGCCGTGGCTGCCGGGTCGACCCGGGCGGCCACACCGTGCAGTTGCTGCATTCCGATGCCACTCGCCGCCGAGGGCATCTCGGACGCAAACTGGAGCAGGACATCGACGGCGTCGGCGGTGAAGTCGGTGAAGAAGCTCGATTTCCAGTAGTGGTTCTGGCCCGACGGAAAGTCCGCGTCGTGAGCGCTCTGCAGAACGACGTAGTCCGTTGGGACCACCACATCCAGGGCTGGGCCGAGATCGCGCAGCGGTCGGAGAGCCTGCTCCGCCTCATCGTGCTCGCCGCTCCAGCAGACGCCGACGCCGAAGACAGGGCGCCCCGAGCCGTCGGGCCCCAGGCTGGCCGACATCGAGAGTTCGTCGGGACAAGAGGCGGCGAACCCGGGGTAGAACCGCAGGACCTCCCTCGTCCGTTCGGCCGGGAATGAGAGCGCCCCGGCAAGGACCGGCCCGACGGGATGCAAAACGATACGTGAACGAAGTAACGACGCCGAAGTTGCCGCCGCCTCCCCGGATGGCCCAGTAAAGGTCTGCGTGTTCGCCGGGGCTCACCGTCAGGAGCCTGCCATCGGAAGTCACGATGTCGGCGGCGAGCACGTTGTCGCAGGCGAGCCCGTGCTTGCCGTTGAGCCAGCCGATGCCACCGCCGAGGGTCAGGCCGGCGATGCCGGTAACCGAGACGACTCCGAGCGGCGTGGCTAGGCCGTATGCCTGAGTGGCGACGTCAAGGTCGGCCAGGAGCGCACCCGCTCCAGCCACGGCGACGCGCCGTTCGGCATCGATCCGCACGTTCTTCATGCCAGAGCACTCCAGCATGAGCCCATGGGCGCCGACGGCGTTCCCTGCCACGTTGTGACCGCCGCCCTTGATGGAAACAGGGAGATCGTTTTCCCGGGCGAAGGTCACCGCGCGGCGGATATCTTCGGCGTCAGCAGGGCGGACAATCACGTCCGGACGGCGGTCAATCATCGCGTTGAAGACCTTCCGGGCTTCGTCGTAGCCGAATTCTCCGGGACGGAGCAGCCGGCCACGGAGAGCCGAACTCAAGTCCTCAACGACGGATGGGTCAAGCGACGGTGAGGGGGTCTTGATAGCCACGCCAAGGCACCTTTCTCGATCGAGACCGTCAAGAACGCGCCCCCGCCGGCGTCGTCCTCATTTGACGGTCAGCGAGCCGTGCATGTTGGAGTGGTACGTGCAGTGAAACGCGTATGTGCCCGGCACGGAAGGCGCCTTGAATGTGGCCGTACCGCCGTTTTCCTTGACCTCTACATCGAAGAGTGTCGCATCCTGGTCTGCGGTCACCGTGTGCTCGGCAGTGTCCATGTTCACCACCTTCACCTCAGCACCGGGCGCGACCGAGCCAGGGATCTCGTAGGCGAATTTGCTGATCGTGATTGTCGCGGCGGCGGCGTTTGCCGGCCCTGAAGCGGTAGATCCCGCCGGGGCGGACGGTTCCATCGACATACTGGGAGAGGTCCCGGCCGTCGTGGCAGGGGCCGACGCCGGTGTTCCGCCGCCTCCGGCACAGCCGCTCAGCCCGATCAGGACCGTGGCCAGCACAAGTGCAGTCCGTGTCTTATTGGTTGTCATGATGTGCCGTCCTCGACGCTGGAGGGGGCTGGGAAACAGCCCGGCTTCTTTCCATTCTGCAACCACCACCATCAAAAAGCACCATCAAAAAGCACCCGCCAAATTGCACCGCCAAACCACGGGCCAACAGCGGGACGTCGTCGCCCCCTCAGCCAATCTTTCCGGCGTCTGCCAGCCGGTTGTTGAGCCGGTCCACCTCGTCGAGGACTTCTGTCGCCGCCCAGGCACGGCTGCGCTTTGACTGCGTGACCGGGGTGATGACCCCAGCATTGGAGAGCCTCTGCAGCGCGGCGTAGACGGAGCTTTCGGCGACGCCGGCAATATGGGCAGCGCTGTGGGCCTCGAACACGGGCCGCTCCAGAAGCCACGGAATGATCTTCTCGTCCGCGGATCCCCTGCGTGGCCTGGCCAGCTCCAGCCACATCGCCGGCAGGGCATCGAGTGCGGCCACGGATTCCCGGGCGGCGTCCGAGGTGCGGACCGCGGAACGGGCCAGGTAGAGCACGAACGGATCGGCGTCACCGGAGCGGTAGTTGTTGACGAGGCTGAAATACGTGTCGACGTCGGCGACCATCGCCGACGCGATCGGGGTGACCGTGTTCTTTGTGAGCCCGCGACGCCGGGAAATCGCGCCGATCAAGGCCCGGCCGATCCGGCCATTGCCATCGGTGAAGGGGTGGATGGATTCGAAGTGGGCGTGCGCGATCGCCGCCTGCGCCATGATCGGTACATCGCGGCGGTTGCAGAAGACCATCAGGTCCTCCATCAGGGCCGGCACGAGCTCCGGCGGGGGCGGGACGTGGATGGCCCCGCGCGGCGAATGGTCGCTGCCGCCGATCCAGTTCTGAACGTCCCTGAATTTGCCGGCGTGTGGGCCGTCCATCGGGTCCTCTTTCATGAGCGTGTGATGGGCACCCAGCATTGCCTCCAGCCGGATCTCCCCGGTTCGCCCGGCGTCGTCGATCATCCCTTGTACGGCGTCGGCTGCCGCCACCATGGAGCGGGCGTCATCACTGGCCTTGAGCCCGATCATGGCCCGGGCGTAGTCGTCACGGTTGGCGTTGACGTGCTCGATTTTAGAGGAGGAAACGGCCTCACTGCGGAGAAGGAACCCGCTGATGGCGGCCATCCGGGTGCCGGCCGTGACGTCCAGGGACGCTATGGCAACGGCGGCCTCCTCAAGGGCGACAATGGTCTCGCGCCCCGGATCGAACCAGCTCCGGGCGATCATGGGTGGCAGCGAGACGACAACCTCGGTGAATTCCCGGTCTTCGCGCGGCGGCCGCCCCGACGACTTCCACGGCATCGTCTTGCTGCCGTGCGCGGGCCAACGGGTCATGGATCCTCCGGAAGTCTAAATAGTCACCCTACTATTTAGATTTTAGGGGTCAAACATGAATAGTGCGACGATATGCTGGGGAAACCGCCACCCGCGTCCCGCAACGCGGGATCTTTCCTTCAGCCGGAGTGGGAGGCGACGACGGGAATCTCGGCGGTGGACGTCGCAGCCCAGCTGGCCAGCAGTTTCAGGCGCTCCTCGGTCGCGGAGCCGGGTTCGGCGGTGTAAGCGAACATTGTCCAGCCGGGGTTGGCCGGCAGCTCCATCGCCTCGTACGTGAGTTCGAGATCGCCGACCACGGGGTGATGGATACGTTTGAAGCCGGTTCTGTGAAGCCGAACATTGTGGGCTGCCCAGCGGGTACGGAAGTCCTCGCTGCGCGTCGCAAGCTCCCCGACCAGATCCGAGAGTCCCTTGTCGTGCGGGTCCTGGCCCGCGGAGCTGCGCAGGACGGCGACGATATCGTTGGCGCTCCGCTCCCAGTCGGGAAAGAAGCTCCGGGCCTCCGGATAGAGGAACACGAAGCGGGCGCTGTTGGCGGGCCGGGCACTGCCGGTCAGCAGGGGCGCGTACAGTGCACGGCCGAGCGCGTTGGCGGTGATGAAGTCCATGCGTTCGTTGCGCACCCAGACGGGCGCACCAGTAATGGAGTCCACGAACCGTTGCAGGCTGGGCCGCACCTCCTGCGGCTTCGCCGGACGCCGGCGGCGGGCCGGCCCGGGCTGCGCGGCACGGGCGAGAGCGAACAGGTGCGCGGTCTCGGCTTCGTCCAGCCTCAAGGCGTGCGCAATGGATTCCAGTACTTCATCGGAGACCCCGCTGAGGTTTCCGCGTTCCAAACGCGCGTAGTAGTCGACGCTGACCGAGGCCAGGGTCGCCACCTCCTCGCGGCGCAGCCCCGGGACGCGGCGGTTGCTCCCGACGATCAGATTCACCTGTTCCGGTGTCACTTTCGCGCGGCGCGTGCGCAGGAACTCACTCACATCATTTCGGCTCTCCATGCTTTCAGGCTACGGCCGGTGATGGAAGTGTGGGAGGGCCTGTCAGTACACCTCTCGGCGCGGGAACCGGGGCTGAAGGGTGGTCTGGGAGTGCGTGGACCAGCAGTGACTCCCGCTCCGTGGCTTTCTGCGGTGTTGTTGATAGTGCGGGCCGCCGCCTGACCGACTTTCAGAAACACCACACCATCCGACCACGAAGGACCACCGTGCCCGCCACCACAGCCGCGTCCGCCACCCGGGTCCGCCCGACGGCGATCCTGGCGATCATCCTTGTCAGCTACTTCATGATCATCCTGGACAACTCGATCATCTTCACAGGCCTGCCCAGAATCCAGGCTGAAATGGACCTTTCGGCCACCGCACTGTCCTGGGTCCAGAACGCGTACACGCTGGTGTTCGGCGGACTGCTGCTGCTCGGGRCCCGCCTCGGCGACATTCTGGGCCGCCGTCGCGTGTTCATCGGCGCTCTCGCGGTCTTCGCCCTTGCGTCCCTTCTGGTCGCAGCCGCCCCCAGCGACGAGTGGCTGATTACTGCTCGGGCACTCCAGGGAATTGGCGCAGCAGTCGTGGCCCCCTCCTCGCTCTCTCTGCTGACGGCTACGTTCGCTGCCGGCCGGGAGCGCACCCGCGCCGTGGCATCCTACGGCGCCGTCGCGGGAATCGGGGCCAGCCTGGGCCTCGTCGTCGGCGGCGCGCTTGCCGAATGGGTTTCCTGGCGGGCGGGGTTCTACGTGAACGTGCCCATCGGAATCGCCATGATCATCGCCGCGGTCAGGTTCATCCCGGAATCCCCGCGGGCCTCCGGCCGCTTCGATTTCACCGGCGCCGTGGCGTCGACCCTTGGCATGGGCGCCCTCGTCTTCGCGATCGTCAACTCCGTCGACGCCGGCTGGGCGGCGCCCGAAACGGCCACGGCCCTGATCGTGGCAGCGTTGCTGCTAGGCCTGCTGGTCCTCAACGAATGGAAGGTCAAGCAGCCGATCATGCCGCTGCACCTCTTCGCCATCCGGGAACGGGCCGGCGCCTACTACACAGCGCGCCTCCTCTTCGCCGGCACTATGATCGGCTTCTTCTTCTTCACCACCCAGTTCCTGCAGGGCRTCTACGGCTACAACCCGCTCCAGGCCGGCGTCGCATTCCTCCCCATGACGATCGTGAACTTCTTCGTCGCGCTGGGCGTCCCGCGGCTCACCCACCGGTTCGGCAACGCGATTCTGCTCGCTGCCGGGCTTGCCGTAACCCTTGGCGGCGTGTTCTGGCTGAGCAGGATCACCGCCGCGACCCCGTACCTCACCGGGGTTGCAATGCCGCTGGTGCTGATCGGAATCGGCCAGGGCCTCGCCTTCGCCCCGCTCACGGCCGCGGGGCTCGCGGGAGTCACCGCCAAGGACGCCGGAGCAGCCTCGGGGCTCGTCAACACTTCGCACCAGCTCGGCAGCGCCCTCGGCGTCGGTGTCCTCGTCGCGCTCTCGGCCAACGCCGGCTCGCTCGCCGCCAGCGCGGCGGTCGCCTACACGGGCGGTTCCGGCATGCTGGCAGCGGCCCTGGCGGCCGTCCTCATCCTCATCGTCCCGGCCGAGCGATCGGCCCGGCGCGCCGCCCGTGCCAGGTCCGCCCCTTCCAAGGGCCCCTTGCTGACACCCGTTCAATCAAACCGGAGCACACCATGACAAACGACACTGGCAACTACGAGCCTTCGGATGCCGCAGCGGCCATCAAGAAGGCCAACGCTGATCTGAACCGCTGGATGGTCCAGGGACGCACTGACCGGCTCGAGGAGTTGCTCGACGACGGCTTCGTCCTTGTACATATCACCGGGTACGTGCAGTCCAAGGCCGAGTGGCTGGCGCAGATTGACTCCGGCGAAATGACCTACCACGGCATCCGTGAGCAGTCGGTCAAGGTTGAGGTCCACGGCGATACGGCCGTCCTTGTCGCCAGAAATCTCGTCGACGCAACGATCTGGGGGTCACGGGCGACGTGGCCCCTGGAAATGACGACGCCGTTCGCGAAGCAGGAAGGACGCTGGCGGCCGACGCGCTCCCGCGCCATCACCTACTAACGGTCGGCGCGTAGCGGCAGAAGGAAAGGCAGAAGCACGCCGTCGAGCGCGCCGGCCGCGTCCGCTTCCAGCCGCCTAGCGCTGAAAGGCTTCCCGAACGTCCGGCGGCGTAGCTTCCTGTATCACCCAGCGGTTGCCGTCCGGGTCGCTGAAGTAGGCGAAGGCGATTCCACCGATGTCTTGGACGTCGCTGATCTCTGCTCCCCGCCGGAGTAGCTCAGCCCGTGCCGATGCCATGTCGGGGACCACCAACTGCAGTCCTTCCAGGCTGCCCGGCGGCATGCTGGTCATTCCCGTGCCGATGACGATGGAGGCGGCGGAGCCGGGCGGCGTGAGTTGGACAACCCTCATGCCCGGTATGTATTCGACATCATGGTCCAGGGCGAACCCGAGCCGGTCTGTGTAGAACGACTTGGCCTTGTCCACATCACTGACGGGTACTTGCACGACCTCGAGGCGCATCTCCATGCGCCTTACAGTACCCCGGTTTGCACGTACGCACGGGGGCCGAGGATCAGTCGAGGAATTCGGGACGGCGTTCCTTCGATCTCGTGATGGGAGTGCTAGTTTTGCCGCAAGACGCGCTTCCCGGGACGAACCGGCAGTGACAGCCGTGTGCCCGCCGCTCGCGAGATTGCTTGGGACTGGACAGGGGACTGGTTTTTGATGGCAGTTGATCAGCTTTTCGCAACACTCGCCTGCGCCCTTCTAGCCGGCTTGGCCATCTTCCAGGCCGCACTCATCGGTGGAGCTCCGCTCGGGAGGATGGCGTGGGGCGGACAACACCGTATCCTGCCTGCCAAACTCAGAATCGGGAGCGCCCTGTCCATAGCTGCGTATGCCCTTTTCGCCTATGTAGCGCTGGCCAAGGCCGGCCTTGTCCTGCCGTTGGTCAGCGAAGCCTTTACTTCAATCACTGTGTGGGTGATGACGGCATACTTCGCGCTCGGCGTCGTCATGAACGGGATCTCCCGCAGCAAACCCGAACGCCTCGTCATGACCCCCACAGCGCTGGCCCTCGCAGCCACCTACCTGGTCCTTGCACTTCACTGAGCTCCGGCCTGGGGCTGCGGGATCCCTTGAGGGGTGCCCTGCCGGTACACCTTTCACCAGGGTCTCCCACGTGGCCGCAACGGCAAGTTGACTGGAGACGCTGAACCCGACTCCCCGCACAACGATCAAAGGAGACAAGATGCACACGCGAACTCTCGGACAGGGCTTGCAGGTCTCGGCCATCGGTCTTGGCTGCATGGGCATGTCACAGGGCTACGGTCCGAACCCCGGAGACCGCCAGACGATGCTCGAGGTGCTCCGCAACGCCGTCGAGATCGGAATCAACTTCTTCGACACCGCAGAGGTATACGGGCCCTTCGTCAATGAGGAACTCGTCGGCGAGGCGCTCGCCCCGGTGCGGGCCGAGGTGGTGATAGCGACCAAGTTCGGCTGGCGGATCGAGGACGGCAAATCGGTAGGACTCGACAGCTCCCCCGAGCGGATCAAACGGGTCGCCGACGAGTCGCTGCGCAGGCTCCGCGTCGACACCCTCGACCTTTTCTACCAGCACCGGGTCGACCCGAATGTGCCTATCGAGGAAGTCGCGGGCACCGTCGGCGAACTGGTCGAGGCCGGCAAGGTCCGCCACTTCGGCCTTTCCGAAGCCTCCGCCGCCACCATCCGGGCTGCACATGCTGTCTTCCCGGTGACGGCCGTGCAGAGCGAGTACTCCCTGTGGACACGGGATCCGGAACCGGAGGTGCTGCCAACGCTGGCCGAACTGGGCATCGGGTTCGTACCCTTCAGCCCGCTCGGCAAGGGCTTCCTCACCGGCACCGTCAACCCCTCGACGTCATTCGCAGACGGCGATATCCGGGGCACTATCCCCCGCTTCACCGCCGAGAACCGGGCCGCGAACCAGGCCCTCGTGGACCACGTCGCCGGTCTCGCCGGCGCCAAGGGTGCAACCCCCGGCCAGGTGGCACTGGCCTGGCTGCTGGCCCAGCAGCCGTGGATCGTCCCGATCCCCGGGACCAGGCGGCGCGGGCGCCTCGAGGAAAACGCGGCCGCTACCGCCGTCGCGCTCTCTGCCGACGAGGTCGCCGACTTGAATGCGGTGGCACGCCGGATCGGTGTGCAGGGGAACCGCTACAACGACCTCCATATGGGCCTCGTCGGGCGATGACACGGGCGAAAATGCGCCCTCAGGACGGCCGGCCGGTCAGGCCTGGCTCAGCGCCTTGGCCTTGACAGCGTCGAACTCGCTCTGGGTCAGCGTGCCGGCGTCGAGGAGCTCCTTGGCCTTGGCGATTTCCTGGGTGGGGGATGCTGTGGCGACGGAGCGGATGTACTCGTTAGTGGCGGCTTGGGCCTGTTGTGCACTCCTGGCCTGGCGCTCGGCCATGCTGCGGCCCCGCGCGATCAGGTACACAAGAACCGTGAGGAACGGCACGAAGACGAGGAAAATGATCCACACGGCCTTGAGCCAGCCGTTGAGCTCGTGGTCCCGGAAAATGTCGGTGATAACTGCAAACAGCGCGAAAAGGTAGGCGACGAACGCGAATCCCCAAAAGAACAGCCAAATGACGCTCCAGAATTGCTCCACGGGAGCCATCCTTTCGTTCTGAGGAAGCCCTGCTGGCATTCCTTACGCGCCAAGGTAGTCCGCCGGCATATCCGCTGTAAGGACCATAAGGCCTGAATTTGCCGAGGTGGCGGGCCTAGAAGAAGTGCAGCTCACTGGCCGCGTCCGGGGAAGGATGCACCACGGGAGCTTGGCCCAGTTCGAGCAGGATGTCGTTAATGCTCAGCTGGCCGTCCAGCTGAGGATCCAGCTGCACCGGGACAACAGCCTCCGGAACGGCGTCGCTACTCATGCCACGATCATATGTGCGGACCGCCCCGGAGCCCGCGGGCCACGCCGACCGGGGGTCAGGGYGGGCCTGGCCCGGTCCGCCGCACCGGAATACGGCGCGGCGGACCAACCGGCGCCGGGCGCCGGGGGCATAAGTGGCGTCAGTCGCCGTCGTAAGCGGACTGAAGGGCGGCGATGTCCAGCTTGCGCATTCCGAGCATCGCCTGCATGGCGCGCTGGGCGCCGTCGGGGTCGGGGCCACCGATCAGTTGTCCCAGCACGGCCGGCACAACCTGCCACGAGACCCCGTACCGGTCCTTGAGCCAACCGCACTGGCTTTCCTGGCCGCCGTCGGTCAGGGCCGACCAGTACCGGTCCACTTCTTCCTGCGACGCGCAGTCGATGACAAAGGACACCGCCTCCGTGAAGGTGAAGGCCGGTCCCCCGTTCAATGCCGTGAAGGTACGCCCGTCAACCTGGAAACGGACGGTAATCGCCTGGCCGGCCGGCCCGGGACCGCCCTCGCCATACCGGGAGACGTCGAGGATTTTGCCGCCGTCGAAGACGGAGACGTAGTATTCGGCGGCTTCCTCGGCCTGGCTGTCGAACCACAGGCAGGTGGTGATTTTTTCGCTCACAGCGCTCCCCTTGCGTTCGCCCGTGCCACCGGCTGGCTCCGGCGGCGATCAGCGGCATGGGACCGAGCCTAGCCCCACGGTGATTTCACGCACAACGACTTCCGCCGGCCGGACGTCATCCGGACGGGACTAGGCTTGGTTGTATGCCTTCTCCAACACCCAGACTCCCCCGTCCGTCCGCCCAGGATGCTTCCAGTACGGGCCTTCGGCCCGCGCAGACAGCCGCACTGGCCGCCTCCGCTGATGCGCTCCTGATCCTGCTCTTCGCGGCGATTGGGCGCGACGCGCACCAGCGGGGGGAAATCATCACCGGCGTCTTTGCGACGGCGTGGCCGTTCCTGGTGGGCGCGGCACTGGCATGGCTCGCCCTCCGGCTGTGGCATGACCCCCTGCGGGTGTGGCCCGCCGGCGTCGCCGTCTGGCTCGGAACTGTCGGCGTCGGCATGATCCTGCGAGCCGTCACCGGGCAGACAGTGGTGCTGCCTTTCATCATCGTCGCCCTGGTGAGCCTGGGCGTTTTCCTCCTGGGTTACCGCCTTGTGGCCGCAGGGGTGCGGCGGTTGCGTTCACGCCGCCGCCAGGGCTGATGCACTAGGCTTGCAGAAGATGGCAGCGCCCGGACACGGGCCGCCGACAGGCCCGCAAACGGCGCAACCGATCCGGAAAGGCTCACACGTGGTCACCGCATTCGTCCTGATCAAGACAGACGCTTCACGCATCCCGGAGACCGCCGAGGAAATCTCCGCCATCGCCGGTATCAGCGAGGTCTATTCCGTCACGGGCGAGTGGGACCTGATCGCCATCGCCCGGGTTGCCAAGCATGAAGACCTGGCAGAAGTCATCGCAGACAAGCTCTCGAAGGTCCGGGGCGTCGCCCACACCACCACGCAGATCGCCTTCCGCGCTTACTCACAGCACGACCTCGACGCCGCCTTTGCCCTCGGGTTCGAGCAGTAGCGGGCAACCAAGCAGCTTCAGCGCTACGCAGGACGGGCCCGGCATAATCTGCCGGGCCCGTCCTTCTTGGTCTGTGCCTTCTGTACCAGCCTGGCGGCGCCTAGGCGGTCTGCGACAGAGCGACCCACCTGTCCAGCACCGCGGCCGCGGCACCGGATTCAATGGACTGCTCGGCGCGTTTGAACGCCGCGGCCATCCGCTCCGCCAGCGGGCCCACGGCGTCGAGGTCGAACGCGACCAGCCCGGCCGCGGCGTTGAGCAGCGCAGCATCACGGGCCGGCCCCGGCGCACCGCCAAGGACAGCGCGGACGACGGCGGCATTGGCCACGGCGTCACCGCCGCGCAACTCCTCCAACGTGGCCGTCCGGATGCCGAGGTCGCGCGGATCAAACATCTCTTCCGTGACCTCGCCGTTGCGGATCTCCCACACGCGCGACGGGCCGGTGGTGGTGAGCTCATCCAGGCCGTCATTCCCTCGGAAAACCAGGCCGCGGCTGCCGCGCTTGGCCAGCACCCCGGCCACCAGGGGCGCCATCTGCTCATTGGCGACGCCCACGGCCGAGGCCTGGACATGTGCCGGGTTGATCATGGGGCCCAGGAAGTTGAACGCCGTCGGAACGCCGATTTCGCGGCGGGCGACGGCAGCATGACGCATCGAGGGGTGGAACACCTGGGCGAAGCAAAACGTGATTCCCGCCTCTTCGGCGTTGAGCGCCACGCGGGGAATGGGAAGATCCAGCCTGACACCGAGGGCCTCCAGGACATCGGCGGATCCGGACGAGGACGACGACGCACGGTTGCCGTGCTTGACCACCCTGGCCCCCGCGCCGGCGGCGATAAGGGCGGCCATCGTGGAGATGTTGACGGTGTTCTGCTGGTCGCCACCTGTGCCGACGATGTCCAGCTTCTCACCGGCAATGTCAATGGGGTTGGCGTTGGCGATCATCGCCTCTACCAGGCCAGCCAGCTCATCCACGGTCTCGCCCTTGGAGCGCAGCGCCACCAGGAATCCCGCCACCTGGGCCGGCGTCGCCTCGCCGGACATGATGGAGTTCATGGCCCACTCAGTACTCCCGGCAGTAAGGTCTGCGCCGCTGATGAGCGCGTTGATGAGCCGCGGCCAGGTGTTGCCTGCCGCCTGTGCAGATGCCTGTGAAGTCACCTCCCGATGCTATCGAGGTCCGCCCCGCAAAGACCAATGTGAACCCCTCCGGGAACTTTTCCGCGCGAATTCGCGTCTTTGTAGAAAAAGTCCTCCGAAAACGCGGTTTGCGTTGGGCAGTACGGACTTTTATAGACATAATGTCTATGTGACATCTGCGACCCATGCCCCCAGTACCCCGGCGCACCCGACGCTGAACCGCCCGAACATGGTTTCTGTTGGAACCGTTGTGTGGCTGTCCAGTGAGTTGATGTTCTTCGCCGGTCTCTTCGCCATGTACTTCACACTCCGTTCGACTTCCGGACTGATGTGGGCCGAAGAGACAGCCAAGCTCAACTTCCCGTTTGCGCTCGTTAATACGATCGTCCTCGTGGCAAGTTCCTTTACTTGCCAGATGGGCGTCTTCGCTGCCGAGCGGCTCCAGCCGCGCCGAACCGGCGGACGCTTCAGCTTTACCCAGTGGGGGATGAACGGATGGTTCATCCTGACGTTCCTCATGGGTTCCTTCTTCGTCGCCGGCCAGGCGACCGAGTACGCCATGCTCGTTTCCGAGCATGTCTCGCTGTCCTCCAACGCCTACGGTTCAGCCTTCTACATAACGACGGGCTTCCACGGCCTGCACGTGATCGGCGGCCTGATTGCCTTCCTGCTCATCATTGGCCGCTCCTTCGCCGCGAAGAAGTTCGGACACTTTGAGGCAACCTCGGCGATTGTCACCTCGTACTACTGGCACTTCGTGGACGTCGTCTGGATTGGCCTCTTCCTGGTCATCTACGTCCTCAAGTAGTCAGACTTGACTCTTTTTCTACAAGAGGCAGAATTTCAAGAAGCGGCTCCCGGAGCCACCGCAGGATCGAATAAAGGAACCACCACGTGAAGGCACTCTCGCAGAAGCGACGTCACCCACTGGCAGCAATTGCACTGCTGCTGATGGGCCTCTTGGTCACGGGTGGGCTGTACGCCGTTGCCACCACCGTCAACCAGGCCAAGGCCGACACCACCACCTACAGCGCAAGCGACTTAGAGGAAGGCGGCAAGCTCTTTGCCGCCAACTGCGCCACATGCCACGGCATGGGTGCCAGCGGTTCGCAGGCCGGGCCGTCGCTTGTGGGCGTCGGCGCCGCCGCTGTTGACTTCCAGGTCGGCAGCGGCCGCATGCCCATGCAGATGAACGGCCCGCAGGCCTACAAGAAGCCCGCCCAGTTCAATGAGGAACAGACCAAGCAGCTGGCTGCTTACGTTGCCTCCCTCGGCCCCGGCCCGGCCATCCCCGAGGCCGGTGTGCTCGACGAAAAGGGCGATGCCGCCAACGGTGGGGAGCTCTTCCGCACCAACTGCGCCATGTGCCACAACGCTGCCGCCGCCGGCGGTGCACTTACTCGGGGCAAGTTTGCCCCGGCCCTCGCAGGTGTCTCCGGGCAGCACATTTACGAGGCAATGGTCACCGGCCCCCAGAACATGCCGGTCTTCAGTGACGCGAACATCTCCCCCGAGGGAAAGCGCGACATCATCACCTACCTGAAGCAGATTGAGGCCAACGGTTCACCCGGCGGCGCCGATCTTGGTGCTTTGGGACCGGTCTCCGAAGGTCTCTTTGTCTGGATCGCCGGGCTGGGCGTCATCATCGCGTTCACCATTTGGCTGACATCCCGCACGTCATAGGCGGACCTTGCACCTGTAAGAATTTTCTGCTGACCCGTCAGCAGTTTGAATTGAAACCTAACTCGGCACTCGCCGAGACGAGAGAAGGATGAGGCGAATTATGGGCAACCATAGTGACGGCGGTCCGAACGACTCGGGCACCGTAGCTACGGCTGGTCAGAATGAGGTGGAGAAGTTCCAGGATCCTGGAATTCCCCCGCACCGTTTGCGCCTGGCTGACACGGACCCGAAGGCCGCCAAGAAAGCAGAACGGCAGGTAGCCCTTCTGTTCGGCATCTCGGTCGTTGGCACCTTGATATTCCTGGTGGCGTATTTCGCGATCGATCTGGGGCACGACTCCCCGATCGCCACGATCCGTCTCCAGAATGCACTGCTGGGCATCGGCACCGCATTCGCGATGCTGGGCATCGGCACCGGTATCGTCCACTGGGCCAAGGCACTTATGCCGGACCACGAGGTCTCGGAAGAGCGCCACGCGATCCGCACCGAGGAAGACCGCCAGGCTGCCGTGCGCATCGTCGATGACATCGTCGAGGAAACCGGTATCAAGCGCCGGCCACTGATCCGCAACACCCTGCTCGGCGCCGTCGCCCTCGCCCCCCTGCCGGCCCTGGCCATCTTCGGTGACCTCGGCCCCCGGCCGGACGACAAGCTGGCCCACACCCTGTGGGCACCGGCCCCGGACGGCAGGCTCAAGCGGCTGGCCCGCGACCCCGACGGCACACCCATCAAGGCCGCGGACGTCACCATGGGCTCTGCGTTCCACGTCATCCCTGAGGGGCTGAACGAACTGAGCGAGGGAAAGCTGAACGAGAAGGCCAAGTCGGTCGTCCTGCTCATGCGTCTGGACCCCGAGTTGCTCAATCCCTCCCCTGGCCGCGCAGATTGGGCCTACAACGGAATCGTTGCCTACTCGAAGATCTGCACCCACGTTGGTTGCCCTGTTGCCCTGTACGAACAGCAGACCCACCACCTGCTGTGCCCGTGCCACCAGTCAACCTTCGACCTGACTCAGCAGTGCAAGGTTATCTTCGGCCCTGCCAGCCGCCCTCTCCCCCAGCTGCCTATCGCAGTGGACTCCGAGGGCTACCTTGTCGCCACGAGCGACTTCCATGAACCCGTCGGACCGACCTACTGGGAGCGTGAGCAGCATGTCCTCGAACGCAACGCCTGATGCCTCTGTCTTCGTCGCCAAGACGTCGGGCGGCCGCATCACCGACTTCGTCGACCAGCGTGTTGGCGGCTCCGGAATCCTCCGCGAATTCGGCCGGAAGGTTTTCCCGGACCACTGGTCGTTCATGTTCGGCGAAGTGGCGCTCTATTCCTTCGTCATCCTGCTCCTCTCGGGCACGTTCCTGACGTTCTTCTTCGACCCGTCCATGGCGGAGACGCACTACGCGGGTTCGTACACACCGCTGAAGAACGTCGAAATGTCCGTGGCGTACAGTTCCTCCCTGAACATCTCCTTTGATGTCCGCGGTGGGATGTTCATGCGCCAGGTACACCACTGGGCAGCCCTGCTGTTCGTCGCGTCCGTGTCCGTGCACATGCTCCGTGTGTTCTTCACCGGCGCATTCCGTAAGCCCCGCGAACTGAACTGGGTGGTGGGCAGCGTCCTGCTCATCCTGTCCATGGCCGCAGGCTTCACCGGCTACTCACTCCCCGATGACCTGCTCTCCGGCAACGGCCTGCGCATCATCGACGGCGTCATCAAGTCCATCCCGGTCATCGGCACGTACACCTCGTTCTTCCTCTTCGGCGGCGAGTTCCCGGGCACCATGATCATCAGCCGCCTGTACATGCTCCACATCCTCCTGGTTCCCGCGCTCATCCTGCTGATGATCGTGATGCACCTCTTCATGGTGGTTGTGCACAAGCACACGCAGTACCCCGGCCCCGGCCGCAATGACGGCAACGTCGTCGGTTACCCCCTGGGACCTGTTTACGCGGCGAAGGCCGGCGGCTTCTTCTTCATCGTGTTCGGTGTCGTTGCCATCATGGCGGCGTTCTTCACCATCAACCCGATCTGGAACTACGGCCCGTACGACCCCTCCCCGGTTTCTGCAGGCACGCAGCCTGACTGGTACATCGGCTTCGTTGACGGCGCCCTGCGCCTGATGCCGGGCACGATCGGTGACTGGAAGGTCGAGCAGGTGTGGTTCGGCTACATGTTCACCTTCAACGTGCTGCTGCCGGCCCTCGTCCCCGCGGGCATCCTCTTCACCGTCATGTTCGCCTACCCGTGGATTGAACGCTGGATCACCAAGGACAACCGCGAGCACCACGTCCTGGACCGTCCCCGCAATGCTCCTACCCGTACGGCAATCGGCATGGCCGGTTTCGTTTGGTACTGCGTCATGTGGGCAGCCGCCGGCTCGGACCTCATCGCCACCCACTTCCACGTGGCCCTGAACGATGTGACCTACTGGCTGCGCGCGCTGTTCTTCATCGGCCCGGTTATCGCCTTCATCGTCACGAAGCGCGTTGCCCTGGCGCTCCAGCGCAAGGACCGCGAGATTGCCCTGCACGGCCGCGAAACCGGCCGCATCGTGCGCCTGCCGCACGGAGAGTTCATCGAGGTCCACGCCCCGCTGGATGAATACAAGCGCTACAAGCTGGTCGGCTTCGAGTCGCCGGCCCCGCTGCCCKCGGTGCCGAACGAGCACGGCGTCGTGGACCGCAAGGAAAAGCGCCGCGCGAAGCTATCACGCTGGTTCTTCGAAGACCGGGTTGCCCCGGCCACTCCCGCAGAACTGGAGGCCGCTCACGGCCACCACGGCGCCCACGAGGCCGTCGAGGCGGCAGAGTCTCAGAAGACGCTGAGCCACTAAGCAGCACCAAGCAAGACAGCTAGACAGGAAGGCCCGGTCCCCWTGGGGACCGGGCCTTCCTTTGTTTCTGCTGCCTATCGAACAGCTGCGTTGTTGTGGCTACGGACGGTACCCCGAGGCGTAGTTGCGGGTGGGCCGGACGCCGGGGCGCTGCAGGGGCACCCAGAGCTTGTAGCGGTCAGCCCGGTAATAGGACACGGAGTAGTCCACCATGGCGCGGGCCACGAACGCATGGCGCTGGATCTTCAGCAGCGGAGTTCCAACCTCGACATTCAGGAGCCGGGCTGTCGACGGGGATGCGGCCGTCGCCTCGATCATGTCCTCCCCCCATTCCATCACCAGCCCGTAGCGTTCGCTCAGCACGTTGTAGAGGGATGTGGGCGGCTCGCCGTCGAGCAAGCCGGGGACCCGGTGGGCCGGGATGAAGTTCTCGTCCACGCTCATTGGCTCACTGTCGGCCAGCAGGAGGCGCCGGAACCGGACCAGGGGCGTCCCCTCCTCCAACTGCAGCTCCCGGGCCAGGAAGGCGCTGGCGCTAATCTGCTCAAAGCTCAGCACTTTGGCGGCCGGGACCATGCCGCGGCGCTGCATCTCTTCGCTGTAGGAGGTCAACTTTACCTGGAGATCCAGTTTGGGTTTGCGCACGAACGTGCCCAGCCCAACGACGCGCTCGATGACTTCCTCGCCCACGAGGGCATCGATTGCCTGGCGGACGGTCATCCGGGCAAGGCCGAAGCGCTGGGCGAGGTCTCGTTCGGACGGCAGCGCGGATCCCGGCGGGCAGGCGGCAGCGATGTGCGCCCGCAGGATTTCCCGGAGTTGCACGTAGATCGGCACCCCGCTCTGACGGTCGATCTCGCCGATCATCTTGGATGCGTTAGAGGACGCCATGGTTCAGCCTCCGATTGGGGCACGACGCGGGAAAAACACTCATATCTCAAGGGTAAGCCCGCGGCCCGGCAGGTCTAGACCACTGTCGACTCAAGTCGTGCGGGCCCCGCCCCCGCGGCTACCCTTGAAGTTGCAGACCGGAACCGGGGCAATGGCGCCCGCCCAGTCTGCTGGAACGCCAGTTCTGGGCACGCCTGCCTAACCGGACGCCTGCCGTAGGGAACAGCCCGTCCCGCAGCACCACCTATAGACCAGCACCACCTACTGAACCAACACCAGCATGAGGGAGTCCCGTTGCCAGTTCGCAAGGCAATTGTCACGGCCGCCATCGGCCTCCACGCCCGGCCGGCGGCAGTATTTGTCCGGGCCGTCACGGCCACCGGCCTCCCGGTGACCATCAGCAAGGACGGCAGGCCCGGCGTCGACGCCCGCTCGCTGCTGGAGGTCATGACGGAAGACTTTGAGTGTGGCTGCGAAGTGGAACTGGCCGTCGCGGCGGAGGCCCTCCCGGCGTTCTGCAGCCTTTCGGAGGCCGAGGGTGCGCTGGAGGACCTCCGGATCCTCCTGGAGTCGGCAGCCGCAGCCTGAGCCTTCCAGACCCGCACCGCACCAGGCTCCCGCACAACACGCCCGCGCAGCAGGCGCACTAGACCCGCGCAGGCGCGCGCCGCACCCCGTACTGGGGCACAAACGACGGCGGGCCCCACCAATGGTGGGGCCCGCCGTCGTGCAATCTGAATTTTAGTCCGGGTGGACGTGGACGCTAGTGCGCGTGGTCACCGCGGCTGTACTCGTAGACCCAGCCGACGAGAGCCACTACTGCCATTCCGCCGGCGATGAAGACGATCCACCAGCCCACGGCCAGGCCGAGGAACCCGGCGGCGCAGGACAGGCCGAGCATCAGCGGCCACCAGCTCCAGGGACTGAAGTGTCCCTGTTCGCCGGCGCCTTCGTGGATTTCAGCGTCGTTGCGGTCCTCGGGGCGCATGCCCACGCGGCGGCCGGTGAAGCCCAGGTAGGCGCCGATCATGCCGGCGAGCCCGCCAACCAGCAGGATGGCCAGCGCGCCCACCCATTCGGTCCAGTTAGTCAGGTAACCGTAGATGAATGCCACCGGCACGAAGAAGAAGACGCCGTAGCCAAAGATCCTTGATTCGATTTTCACTTGGCAGTGTCCTTCTGGTCGGCGTTACCGAGGGCCGCTGCTGCTGGAGCAGGTGAATCCGCGGTGTAGGACTGGGAGAGCTCCGGGTGGTGCAGGTCCAGGGCAGGACGCTCGGAGCGGATGCGGGGCAGGGACGTGAAGTTGTGGCGCGGCGGCGGGCAGGACGTGGCCCACTCGAGCGAGGCACCGAAGCCCCACGGGTCATCAACTTCCACGCGCTCGTTGCTGCGCCAGGTGATGTAGACGTTCCAGAAGAACGGAATCAGCGAGGCGCCGAGGACGAACGAGGCGATGGTGGAGAACTGGTTCATCCACGTGAAGTTGTCCTGCGGCATGTAATCGGCATAACGGCGGGGCATGCCCTCGACACCCAGCCAGTGCTGGATCAGGAAGGTGCCGTGGAAACCGAGGAACAGCATCCAGAAGTGGATCTTGCCGAGGCGCTCGTTGAGCATCTTGCCGGTCCACTTGGGCCACCAGAAGTAGAAGCCGGCGAACATGGCGAACACGACAGTACCGAAGACCACGTAGTGGAAGTGCGCCACCACGAAGTAGGAGTCCGAGACGTGGAAGTCCAGCGGCGGCGAGGCCAGGATGATGCCGGTGAGCCCACCGAAGAGGAACGTCGCCAGGAAGCCGATGCTCCACAGCATGGGCGTCTCAAAGGTGATGGAACCGCGCCACATGGTGCCGATCCAGTTGAAGAACTTCACGCCGGTCGGAACGGCGATGAGCATCGTCATGAAGGAGAAGAACGGCAGCAGGACCGAGCCGGTGACGTACATGTGGTGTGCCCACACGGTCACGGACAGCGCGGCGATGGAGATGGTCGCGTAGACCAAGCCCTTGTAGCCGAAGATCGGCTTGCGGCTGAAGACCGGGAAAATCTCAGAGACGATGCCGAAAAACGGCAGCGCGATGATGTAGACCTCAGGGTGGCCGAAGAACCAGAAGAGGTGCTGCCAGAGGACGGCACCGCCGTTCTCAGGATCGAAGATGTGCGCACCAAAGCGGCGGTCGGCACCGAGGGCAAACAGCGCGGCGGCCAGCGGCGGGAAGGCCATCAGGACCAGGATGGAGGTCACAAGGGCGTTCCAGGTGAAGATCGGCATCCGCCACATGGTCATGCCCGGGGCGCGCATGCAGATGATGGTGGTGATGAAGTTGACCGCACCAAGGATGGTGCCGAAGCCGGAGAGCGCCAGGCCGAAGACCCAGAGGTCACCGCCCACGCCGGGGCTGAACGTCGTGTTGGACAGCGGCGCGTAAGCGAACCAGCCGAAGGACGCGGCACCCTGCGGGGTGATGAAGCCGGATACGGCGATCGTGGAGCCGAAGAGGAAGAACCAGAAGGCCAGTGCGTTCAGTCGCGGGAACGCGACGTCGGGGGCACCGATCTGCAGCGGCATGATGACGTTGGTGAAGCCGGCGAACAGCGGCGTCGCGAACATCAGGAGCATCACGGTGCCGTGCATGGTGAACAGCTGGTTGTACTGCTCTTTGGTCTGCAGGATCTGCATGCCGGGCTCGAAGAGCTCGGCACGGATCAGCAGCGCCATGATGCCGCCGAAGCAGAAGAAGATGAACGACGCGATCAGGTACATGTACCCGATCGTTTTGTGGTCGGTCGAGGTGATCCAGTTGACGACGATGCGTCCTTTGGACTTCGGTACAACGGGAGCCTCGAGGGTCCCGGCGGATTGAGTGTAAGTTGCCACGTCGCTCCCCTTACTTGGTTTCGGTCGGGGCCGGGTTGCGGTCGTACTCTTCACCGAGCAGGCCGGTGTTCCCGTCCTGGCGCAGCTTGTTCATGTGCGCCTGGAACTCCGACTCGGAGACAACCTTCACGCGGAACAGCATTTCGGAGTGGTACTCGCCACAAAGTTCGGCGCACTTGCCGTCGTAGGTGCCCTCCCGGGTGGGAGTCAACCGGATGTAGTTGGTCTTGCCGGGAATCATGTCCCGCTTCTGCAGGAAGGCCGGCACCCAGAAGGAGTGGATGACGTCGCGTGCGTTGAGCTCGAGGTCAACGGACTTGTTGACCGGCAGGTAAAGGGTGGGCAGCTTTTCCTTGTCCACGTCGTTACCGGTCAGGTGCGCCTGGACGCCTGCTTCGTGGACGTCCTCAGTGACGACGTCGCCCTTCAGGTAGTTGAAGTCCCATGCCCACTGCTTGCCGCGGACGTCGACGACGACGTCGGCCGGCTGTGAGCGGTCATCGATCGATGCCTGGTCGCGGTCGGTGAAGTAGAAGAACACCAGGACCATGAACAGCGGGATCGTCAGGTAGAACACTTCAAGCGGAAGGTTGAAGCTGTTCTGGCGGGGGAAGCCCACGGTGCCCTTGCGGCGGCGATAAGCGACGACGCACCAGATCATCAGGCCCCAGGTGATGATGCCGACGACCAGCGCGGCAATCCATGAGTTGACCCAGAGGTCCATGATGAGGTCAGTGTGATTGGTGGTGCCACGCTCGGTGGGCAACCAGCCCTTCTGTACCTCTGGTGAACATCCAGTCAAAGCCAACGCGCCGGCTAGTGCCAAGCCAGTGATCGTAGTGATCTTTTTGCGTCGGCTGCCGGTTCGGTTCTGCGAACTCACAGACGGCCCTTCCTACTTGTTGCTGTTGCCCCGCAGATTACGGGCAGGGCAAACGAAAAGTTTTACTACTCGGTGTAGAGCTTACCGCTCTCCAGGAGTTTTCGCCCACATGTCCGCACCGTGCGTCGGGAGCTTTTTGCCGGTGCCGCTCGTTGAGGATCCTGCGGCACTGAGGCCGGGCAAAATGCCCGGCCTCAGTGGAAGGAATTAGTGGAAAGAATCTCCGCAGGCGCAGGACCCGCCGGCATTGGGATTGTCGATCGTGAAGCCCTGCTTGGCGATGGTGTCCTCGAAATCGATGCTGGCACCGCTGAGGTAAGGAACACTCATCTTGTCGACGACGACTTCAACGCCGTCGTAGTCGCGCACCGCGTCCCCGTCGAGCAACCGCTCGTCGAAGTAGAGCTGGTAGATCAGGCCGGAGCAACCGCCAGGCTGCACGGCAACGCGGAGGCGCAGATCGGTGCGGCCTTCCTGCTCCAGGAGGCTGCGGACCTTTCCGGCCGCGACGTCGGTCAGCTTGACCTCGTGCGTGGCCAGCTCGCCGGCCTGGGCGGCTGTGGTGTCGGCGCTGTTTTCATTGGTTGTAGTGCTCATGGCCTACCTTCTTGCAACGGTGGTGGCGGCCCCGCTAGCACGGTGCCCGCCCCTACTTAAACGGTATGGGCTATAGCTACATGCTACTTCGCGCAGCCTTCTAGCTCTAACTTCTGACGTAACCGTGTGAGACGGCTGGATGTTCCCCCGGGGGCCGGAGGGGCCGGGCGGCTAGAGCGCACCTTCGTCGTTGAGGCGCGCGAGCAGCAGGGCCTCGGCGACGATCGCGTTCCGGAAGTCGCCCAGGTGCAGCGATTCGTTGGCGCTGTGGGCCCGGGAATCGGGATCCTCGACGCCGGTGACCAGGATCTGCACGTCCGGGTAGAGCTCGGTCAGATCCGCGATGAACGGAATGGACCCGCCGATCCCCATTTCGACGGCGGGTACGCCCCAGGCCTCGCCCAGCGCCCACATGGCCACGGACGCGGCCTTCGAGCTGGTGTCCGTCAGGAAGGAGCTGCCGCTCTCCCCCGGGGTGAACACCACCTGCGCGCCGAACGGCGCGTTCTCCTCGACGTGCTTGCGGACAGCATCCATGGCGGCTGCGGGGTCCTGCCCGGGGGCCAGGCGCAGGCTGAACTTGGCCCGGGCCCGCGGCAGCAGGGTGTTGGAGGCTACGTCCACGGCCGGGGCGTCAAAACCGATGATGGACAAGGCCGGCTTGGTCCACATGCGCGAGGCAATGCTCCCGRTCCCGGCGAGCTTCACGCCGTCGAGCACGGAGGCATCGGCGCGGTACTCCTCCTCGGTGAGGTCGACCACCACGTCGTCGCGGCTCACCAGGCCCTTGATCGCGACGCTGCCCTCGTCGTCGTGGAGGGTCGCGATCAGGCGGGCCAGCAGGGTCGGCGCGTCCAGCACCGGGCCGCCGAACATGCCCGAGTGCACCGCGTGGTCCAGGACCTTGACCTCGATGGTGCCGTCCACCAGGCCGCGCAGGCTGGTGGTCAGGGCAGGAATGCCCACCTTCCAGTTGCTGGAGTCGGCCACGACGATCACGTCGGAGCGGAGAAGCTCGCGGTGCGTCTCGAGGAACTGCCGGAACGTTGGCGAGCCGGCCTCTTCTTCGCCCTCGAAGAAGAACGTCACGCCGAGGCCCAGCTCGTCTCCGAGCACGCGCGTCACGGCCGAGTAGGCGGCGATGTGGGCGAGGATGCCGGCCTTGTCATCGGCGGCACCGCGGCCGAAGAGCCGCCCGTCGCGTTCGACGGCGGTGAAGGGGTCGGTTTCCCATAGCGCCAGATCACCCGTGGGCTGGACGTCGTGGTGGGCGTAGAGCAGAACTGTCGGCTTGCCCTCGGCAGCTGGACGGCGCGCGACGACGGCGGGGCCGCCGGGTGTCCCGTCTTCCTTGTCGCAGCGCAGGATCCGCACGTCGTCGAAACCGCTGGCCCGCACGAGGGCGGCGACGGCGTCGGCGCTGCGGTTCAGCGGGGCAGGATCAAAGCTTGGCCAGGCGATGCCCGGAATGGCAACAAGGTCCGTCAGCTGGCCGATCGTTTCGTCGAACGATTCGGCAACGGCCTGGCGGAGGGCCTCGGCATCGATGGTGCCGTCGTGGTCCATAGTGGTCAGCGGGTTCCCCGCGGTTGATGAAGTCATGGCCAAAAGACTACCCGTGCGCTGGATCACGACAAACAGCATCGTCGCCGGGCCTGCGCCGTGTGGGCTGGGTCTCGGACCCGTGTCTGCGGGGTATTCTTTAGGGGTGTTTGGACGTAAAAAGGAAGCGCCATCGGCGCAGGAAATAGTTGACCAGCAGGCAGCCGAGGCAGCAGCCCGGGGCACCGTGACCGGCAAGGGCGCACCCACGCCCAAGCGCAGCGCCCAGGTAGCGGCCCGCAAGCGGCCCCTCGTGCCGGAGGACCGCAAGGCCTCCAAGGCGGCCGAGCGCGCCGCCGTCGCGGAGCAGCGGCTCAAGATGCGGCAAGCCATGGACAGCGGTGACGAGAAGTTCCTGCCCTTGCGCGACAAGGGTCCGCAGAAGCGTTTCGCCCGTGATTACGTCGATGCACGCTTCAGCCTGGGCGAGTACCTCATGTTCGGTGCCCTGCTCTTCGTCATCATCTCGCTGCTCGTGCCGGCCTCCAGCGCGCAGATGGTCTACGTCCTGGGCGGCTTCTGGGTCATGTTCCTCGCGGTCTTCGTGGACGTCTTCATCCTCTCCCGCAAACTCAAGAAGCGTCTTGGCGAAAAGTTCGGCGACGTCGAGCGCGGCACCGTCTGGTACGGCTCCATGCGCTCCCTTCAGTTCCGCCGCCTGCGCCTGCCCAAGCCCCAGGTCAACCGCGGCCAGTTCCCCGTCTGACATTCCCTCCCAGTCGTCTTCAAACGAGAAGCCCCCGGCAGTCATCTGCCGGGGGCTTCTCGTTTGCTGCGATCTGTCCGGGGCCTGATCGCCCCGTGATGCCTAGCGCCGGCTCGGGTGCATGGCCAGCAGCCGGTTGATCCGGGCGGCCCAGAAGGGTCCCTCGTAGAGGAATGCCGTGTAGCCCTGGACGAGGGTGGCGCCGGCGTCCAGCCGTTCCTGCACATCCTGCGCGGTTTCGACACCGCCCACTGAGACGAGCGTCAGCGCTCCGCCCGTCACGGACTTGAGCCGGGCCAGGACATCCAGGGACCGTTGCTTGAGGGGCGCGCCGGAAAGGCCACCGGCCCCGCACGCTTCAACCTTGTCCGGGCTGGAGACGAGCCCGGTGCGGGCGATCGTGGTGTTGGTTGCGATAATGCCGTCCAGCTTGAGGTCCAGCGCCAGGCGCGCGACGTCGTCGATGTCCTCATCGCTGAGGTCAGGCGCGATCTTGACCAGGAGGGGAACGTGGCGGCCGGCGGCCTTGTCCGCTTCCTCGCCCACTGCGGTCAGCAGCGGGCGCAGCGTCTCCACGTCCTGAAGCAGCCGGAGGCCGGGCGTGTTGGGCGAGCTGACGTTCACCACCAGATAGTCGGCGGCCGGGGCCAGGCTGCGCGCACTGATGAGGTAATCGGACACCGCATCTTCGAGCCCAACCACCTTGCTCTTGCCGATGTTCACCCCGATCACGGGCCGCACGCCGGGCTGGTGGCGCTGCAGGGCGGCGCGGGCGGACTTCAGGCGCGGGGCCACCGCCGCGGCGCCGTCGTTATTGAACCCCATCCGGTTGACGACGGCCCTGTCCTCCACGAGGCGGAACAGCCGCGGCGCCGGGTTCCCGGGCTGGGCCTGACCGGTGATCGTGCCGACTTCCACATGGCCGAAGCCGAGCTCGGTCAGCGCCTCGATGCCGTGGCCTTCCTTGTCGAAGCCGGCAGCGAGTCCGAACGGGGAGGGGAAGGTCAGGCCGAACGCCTGGGTCTGCAGGGATGCTGCGGGGGCCGTGACCTTCTGCAGCAGCCGCCCGGCGCCGCAACTGTGGGCGAGCCGGATGGCCTTGAAACCGATCTTATGGGCGCGTTCGGCGTCCATCCATGAGAAGGCCAGCCGGAAGAATGTGGGATATACGCGCATGCCTCTAGTTTTCCGGTTCGGGCCGCGCAGACCAAACCAGCGCTCGGGCGGACGCCCGTTGTGACTGCGGTTGTGACTGTCGGTGTGACTGCGGTTGTGACTGCGGCGCCCAGCGCCGTGGACCCGGCGGCCGAACAGCGCCGGGGAGAGTTAGCATGAAGCCATGACCAGCAATGATGGTGTCGGAACGGACGGCCGCGGGGCGCCGGCGCGCGGGATCGAGGCCGATGTCGTGGTGGTCGGGGCGGGCCTGGCCGGGCTCGTCGCGGCGGCCCAGGCCTATGCCGCCGGCCGGCGGGTGGCCGTGCTCGATCAGGAACCCGAGGCCTCCGTCGGCGGCCAGGCGCACTGGTCCTTCGGCGGCCTCTTCCTGGTCAACTCCCCGGAACAGCGGCGGCTCGGGGTGCGGGACAGCGAAGAACTGGCCCTCACCGACTGGCATGCGTCCGCAGGATTCGACAGGCCGGCGGACGCGCTGGCGAAGGAGTGGGCGGCGGCGTACGTGAACTTTGCCGCCGAGGAGAAACGTGCGTGGCTCGCGTCGCTGGGCGTCCGGCTGTTTCCCTTGGTGCAGTGGGCCGAACGCGGCGGCTACGGCCCGGACGGCCACGGCAACACTGTCCCGCGCTTCCATGTCGCATGGGGCACGGGACCTGCCCTGGTGGCTCCCTTCCTTGCCAAACTGCGCGAGGGCGAAGCCGCCGGGCGCGTGTCCTTTCATTTCCGACACCGCGCCACTGAGCTTGTGAAAACCGCGGGCCGGGTGAGCGGCGTGCGCGGCGAACTGCTCGAGGCCAGCAGCGCGGGGCGGGGCGAAAGATCCTCAAGGCGCCCGGCAGGCAGTTTCGAGGCCATGGCCGCGGCGGTGGTGGTGACGAGCGGCGGGATCGGCGGCAACCACGATTCGGTCCGCAGGCAGTGGCCCGGCGGCATTGCGCCGGAGCGGATGCTGAGCGGCGTACCCACTTCCGTGGACGGGGACTTCCTGCAGGCCGTGGGTCGGGCCGGCGGGAACCTCATCAATGGCGACCGGATGTGGCACTATCCGGAGGGCATCCACAACCATGCCTCGGTCTGGCCGCGGCACGGCATCCGGATCCTGCCCGGGCCGTCGGCCCTGTGGCTGGACGCTACGGGGCGGG
>NZ_JBFUJJ010000031.1:0-37100 GCF_056401435.1 Arthrobacter sp. P4_F10 | reverse complement strand
GTGATGGACTTCGCCGCGCAGTACCAGATCAAGTCCGGCTTCCACGGCCCCACCGACATCTCCCCGGTCGGGTTCGCCGCGCAGCTGCACGTCGGCCTGGCGATCCACAACTACGGCATCCAGGAATACATGCAGCACTCGGATGCGACCAACGAGGTCTTCGAACAGTCCATGACCTTCGTGGACGGCTACCTGCACCCGGGAGACAAGCCCGGCATCGGCGTCGACTTCAACGCCGAAGCCGCCGCCGCCTACCCCTACCAGCAGGCCTACCTGCCCTACAACCGCCTCGTCGACGGCACCGTCCATGACTGGTGAACCGGCCATGACAGGTGACCGGCGCTGATGGTAACCGGCCCCTGAAACGCCAAAAAGGTCCCGGGCGGCGAGTCGATGCTCTGCCGCCCGGGACCTGGCTCTTTGAAGTCCGGCTCTCGGCGTCCGGTCTACCGGTGGCTCAGTGAACGAGCTCGCGGGTCATGCCGTAGGGGACCTTGTCGGAGAGGGCCGCGGTGTAGTGGCCCGGCTTGTGCCGCGTGAGCAGAATGCCGTGCTTCCCCGTGGTCATGGCGAGCTGCTGCAGCCCGCGGACGGCGTCGTTGAGTCGTTCGTCGAGGACGTGGCGGTTGTCGACTTGGATCTCAATGGACTCGGTAATCGTGGTCATCGCTCTGTCTTTCTTGGAGTACTTCTAGTCGGCCCCAATGGATTCAGGAACAATAACGTCATATTTATTGACCCGTCAAATCACCACGCCGTGTCTGAGCGCAGGCCGTGCGGACGCCAAATGCCCGCACGTAGCGGCCCTGGCGGTTGACCTGCAGATCCATCCCGGCCCCGGCTGTCCCAGTGAGTCTGGTCACCCGGATCACTGGGGGCAGGCCGAGAGGTGCTCGTGGACGCAAACGATGCTGCCGTCCGGGGCCCGGGAGAAGATGATGGTCTCCCGTTCATCGCTCGTATCGCGGCCACCTTCCCGGTCAATCTGGACTGTCGTGGCCACGCGGTGGGAAAACACCGCGGTAGCCCCCAGAAGCTGGATGTCCTGCTCGCTGCTCCGGCATTCGAGCACGCGCCAGCCGCCGGCGAGCCAGTTGTCCCAGAGAGCGCGGTAGGCGGACCGGGAACCAAGGCTCTGGGCTTCCGGATGGAAGATGAATGTCGCCTGGGGGCTGAAGGCGGCAAAGTAGGCTTCGGTGTCCGTGGCCGCGAAGGCGGCAACCAGGCGGTCCGCTGCGTCCTGCACCTCTTGGCGGCTGAGGGCGCGGATCACTGTCGGCTGCAGCGCCGTCGGGTACAGCACCGCCGGCTGCAGTTCCGGAGCCGGCAGCCGCCGTGCCACGGCCCGGATCGGGGCACCGTCGGCCCCGGGGATATTGAGTGGAAAGAGGAAGACCTCGACGTCGGATCCTGCTTCTCTGGCCCGCTGGACCTGCTCCAGCCCGGTGAGGTTTTCTACGATAATGCAGCCGTTTCCGGCCAGGATGGCGTGAGCTGGGAAGCTGCCGTCCGCCGGCCTGCCGTCCGAAGCGCCGGGGGAGCTGGGATCCACGCTGAGGGCGTCCAGGCCTACGGCGCGGTAGCCGCGGTCCACGATCAGCTGCGCCGCCGCGGCGTCGAGCCACGGGTGTTTGAGGTACTCGTCGGTTCCCCAGGCCGCGGCGCAGCCGGTGTGCAGCAGGAGGATCCTCGCTGGATTCCCAGGTTCCCCGGGATTCCCAGTCATGCCCGCCGGGGCGATCCCTGCCAACTGCGCGGCGGTGATGGCGCCGCCGCGGGCCACGCCCCGGATGTCCACGATTTCGGCGACGCCGCCGAAGAGGGAGAGCGGCAGCTCGTCCAGGGCTGCCCAGCCGTCGCCCACATGCAGGGGTGCGTCTGCGTGGGTGCCCGAATGGGAGCCCATGGCGAGGGAGAGCACGTTGGCGCCGTCGGCCTCCACGGTCAGTGCCGATGCGATCCGGACCTCTGGGTCGCCGGGGTAAACAGGCATTCCGGTGCGCAGCGGAACGCTGAGATCGAACCACGTCACGGCTGGCTCACCAGCTCCGGGTCCCGGTCGCCGGACGAGCCCGGCGCGGCTGCCTCCTGGGGTGCGGCAGGGACGGTGTTGCCGGCCGCATCCATGACCGGCGGCACCGGTGTGTCCTTCGAGGGGATCCAGCGCGGCCCGGCGGCCGGGAACACTCCGCGCGGCTCCGGGAAAATCCACAGCAGCCCGAGGTACAGAACGGCCGCCAGCCCCAGCGATGCCGGCAGGCTGATGTCCACACCGCCCGCCAGATTGCCCAGGGGCCCCTGGAACTGGCCGGGCATGTTCACCAAACTCAGCCCTGCCCCGGCGCTGACCAGCCAGGCAGTCATGCCGCGCAGGTTCCAGCCGTGGTTGAACCAGTACCGTCCGCCACTCTGGCGCCGGTTGAACACCTGGAGGGCATCGGCGTCGTACCAGCCGCGGCGGGTGATGAAGCCGATGATCATGACCACCATCCACGGCGCGGTGCAGGTCACGATCAGGGTGGCGAATGTGGAAATGCTCTGGACAAGGTTGAAGGCGAAGCGGCCGGCGAAGATGAACACGATCGCCAGGGTCCCGATGAACAGGGTGGCCTGGACCCGGTTGAACCTCGGGAACACGCTGCTGAAATCAAGGCCGGTGCCGTACAGCGAGGACGCCCCGGTGGACATGCCGCCGATCAGGGCGATGGCGCAGAGCGGCACGAAATACCAGGCCGGGGAAATCGCCAGCAGTCCGCCGACGTAGTTCGGCGCCGCCGGATCCATGAATTCCGGTGCCTTGGTGGCGATGATGGACGCCGTGGCCAGGCCAAAGACGAACGGGATAAGGGTGGCCAGCTGGGCGAGCAGCGCCGCACCCATGACCCGGCGCTTCGGTGTGGCGGTGGGGATGTATCGCGCCCAGTCGCCCAGGAACGCGCCGAACGAGATGGGGTTGGACATGACGATCAGGGCCGCGCCGATGAAGGCCGGGATGAATCCCGCGATGCCGACGCCGTCGAATCCGGTCCCGAAGGAGCCCTCGAAGTTCAGGTTGAGGTCGCCCGCGAAGGCGATGAAGCCGACAACGAACAGCAGGGTGGCCGCCGTGACGGCAATCTTGTTCACCAGCAGCATGAACTTGAACCCGTAGACACAGACAACCAGGACGAGTCCACCAAAGAGGCCGTAGGCGACGGCGAACGAGCCCATGTCCTGCGGCAGGCCAACCAGCCGGTTCAGGCCGCCGACCAGGGCATCGCCGGAACTCCAGACCGAGATGGAGAAAAATGCCAAGGCAGTTAGCAATGACAGGAATGATCCGACCACCCGGCCGTGCACGCCCAGGTGGGCTGAGGATGACACTGCGTTGTTGGTCCCGTTCGTGGGGCCGAAGACGGCCATGGGTGCCAGCAGGAGGGCGCCGACAACCAGGCCCGTCACCGTCGCGGCGAGTCCCTGCCAGAATGACAGGCCGAAAAGGATCGGAAATGCGCCCAGGAAGGCCGTGGCGAAGGTGTTGGCCCCGCCGAACGAAACCCTGAACAGGTCAAGGGCGCTCGCATTGCGGTCCTTCTCGGGTATCCGCTCGATGCCGTAGGTCTCCACCTCGGTGACCTTTCCGGGGTTCCGCCCCGCGCGGGCATCAGCAGGCTGTTCCTCGACCATTGTTGTTCTCCATCCAGCTCATCATTGATTCCGCAAGAGTTGCTTAGTAAGCATCACAAGTTGCCTTGGAGGCTAACTTGTTAGTTTGGGAGGCTACACTGTGAAGCGGCTCACAGCAACGTCCTGCCCCGTCCGGGCCGGCAGGTTACGGAATCCGGCGGCCGGGCCACACCTCTGCGGGGGAGATCCCGTCGGGCCATTTGCCTACCACCGCGCAAATAACAGGGGATAATCTTCAGCGGGGACTATCCACAACACGGCGCAAAGGCGGCACGGCGACATGGCAGAGGCTCAAACAGGTAAACCGCAGGGCCGGTGGCGGACCTTCCACGAAAAGTTCGTCGTGGAGGAGCGGTACATGAGCGCCACGGCGCGCCGGAATCTGTATCTCACGGCCGTCGCCCTGATGATCACGGGCGTCGTGCTGTTCGTGGTAATCCTCGCAAGTGTCCTCCAGCACGGCGGCCTGTCGGCGGCGGACGAGCCTACCCGGTCCTGGCTCCTGACCCTGCGTGGGGAACCTGCCACCACCATCATGATCATTCTGGCGATCGTCTTCGGCCCCATCGGCCTGCCGATCATTGTCCTCGTCGTGACTGTGGCCTGGGGCTTGCTGGCCAAGCACGCCTGGCGGCCGATGCTCCTGGCCGGCGCCATGCTGACCGGGGTGATCCTTGCGCAGGTGATTGGCCGCATAGTGGAACGCCAGCGTCCACCCGTGGAGCTCATGCTCTTCGGTGCCGACACCACGTTCTCCTTCCCTTCCGGTCACGTCCTGGGCGCGTGCGATTTCCTGCTGGTCACCACGTTCCTGGTCTTCTCGCGCCGGAAGAGCCCCTGGGCCGCCGTCGTCGCCTTCATTGTGGCGGGGATCGGCATGTTCTTCGCAGCAATCAGCCGCCTCTACCTCGGCTATCACTGGCTGACCGATGCCCTGGGCGCCTTCTCCATCTCGCTGGTGGTCCTGGGCGGGGTCATTGCGCTGGACACCTGGCGGACGGCCCGGATCCGGGGCGAACAGATCACGGGAACGCTCTCCACCGCCGACGCCGGCCAGGACTGAGCACCGTCAGCGGCCGCGCGCCCGCTTGAGCTCGGCCCGCAGCCGGGCATTGGCTTCCTCCAGTTCCATCACCTTGGCCACGCCGGCCAGGTTAAGGCCCTCCGCCAGGAGTTCGCCGATCCGCCGCAGCACCACGAGGTCGGCGTCGCTGTACTGCCGGGTGCCCCCGGCGGTGCGGTCCGGTGCGAGGAGTCCCCGGCGCTCGTAGAGCCGGATGTTCTGCTGCCCGGTGCCCACCAGCTGCGCCACTACGGAGATGGCGTACAGGCCTGAATCCGCGCCGCGGTCCGCCATGGTCCTCCTCCTGTCCGCAATTTTCCCTTGCAACAGTGTGCCACCGGTGCTATAAAAAATCTATACCCACCACTACAGAAAAAATCGTGGTGGGTGTGGAAGGAATACAGACCAACTCGCACTGAAGGAGTGGGAAATGATGTTGATTCGGACGGACCCGTTCCGTGACTTTGACCGGCTCGCCCAGCAGGTGTTCGGGACGGTGGCACGCCCCGCGGCCATGCCCATGGACGCGTGGCAGGAGAACGGCGAATTCGTCGTTGCATTCGACCTCCCGGGGGTTAACGTCGACTCGATCGGGCTCGACATTGAGCGCAATGTCCTGACCGTCCGGGCGGAGCGGCGGGACCCGACGCAGCCCAACGTGGAGCTGACGGTTTCGGAGCGCCCCCGCGGCGTTTTCAGCCGCCAGTTGATCCTCGGGGACACCCTGGACACGGAAAACGTCAAGGCGCATTACGCTGACGGTGTCCTAACCCTCCGCATTCCCGTGGCGGAGCAGGCCAAGCCGCGGAAGATTGAAATAACCCGTTCGCAGGACAAACGGCAGGAGATCGGGAAGTAGCCCCCGGAGCCGGCGCCGAGCACGCACCACGGCGCCGGCCCCGGCCGTCAGCCCCGGAGAAATGACCATGCCCGGCAGCAACCCTGATCCCCGCGGCTACTACGCGCTGTTGCACGTCTCGCCGGAGGCGAGCCGGCAGGAGATTGGCCACGCCTTCCGGGCGCTGATGCGCCGGCACCATCCGGATATCGGTTATCCGGACATCGGCCCTCCCGACGGCAGTGACGCGGGCGGGATTCTGCAGGCCTTCGCCGTGCTGCGGGACGCCAGGACCCGGGCGGAGTATGACGCCGGCGGCGGGCGGCCTGACGTCCAGGACGGCACCTTGAATCACCAGAACGGCCGGAGCCACCAAAACGGCCAGAGCGGCCATCCCGGCCCGGGCGGCCGCGACATCCCGGTGCGCATCGTCCGGCGTCGGGATCCCCTTGTGCGCGTGCTCCCCGTTCGCTGGGAACCCGGGCCGTGACGGGGAGACACTGTTGCCCGGGCCGCTGACCGGAGCGGAAGAAGCGGGACAGGAAGGACGTCGGGGTTCAGTTGCTGGCAGGGTTCAGTTGCTGGCGGCGGCGTAGGCGTTCAGGGTAAGTGAGAACACAATCCACGAGACGTACGGCAGCATGAGCAGGCCGGCTGCCCGGCTGATGAGGCCGAACCGGACCACGGTGGCGGCCGCGGCCACGGCATGGGCGGCGATGACCAGGAGAGCCAGCCAGAGGGCGGCCGAGCCGACCATGGGGTACATGCCGAAGAACAGGGGCGCCCAGGCGAGGTTCACGAGCAGCAGGATGCCGTAGACGGTCATGGCGCCTCGGCTGCGCCCGGAGGAGGCAAGCCCTGTTCCCCGGCGCCAGACCAGCCACGCCGCCACCGCCATGGTTGTATATAGCACCGTCCAGACCGCTCCGAAGGCCCAGGCCGGGGGAGTCCACGGAGCCTTGTCCGCCGCCGCGTACCATCCGCCGGCGTTCCCGATGATGACCAGCGACGCCACAAAGGACACCCCATGGGAGACCGCGAGGAAGCAGAGGAGAGCTGCTGCCTGCCGGCCGGGGCCGGGCGTCGCCGGGGCCGGCCGGCGGTTGACGCCTTGTTCAATTGTCAGGTGCACTGATCAACAGTGGCCGCCGGCATCGCGTCCGTCAAACGGCCCGGGTCGTGGCGCCCGCCCCCGGGGAAGCCTAAGATCAGTCAACCAACTCCTGAAACTACATAGAGGTCCCGTCGATGAACGCTTCCGCCAAGGATCTGGCTTCCCTTCTTCCGCCCGGCTTCACCCTGGGCGTGGCTACATCCGCTTTCCAGATCGAGGGCGCACTCGACGAAGACGGCCGCGGCCCCACCGGATGGGACGTCTTCGCCGCGAAACCGGGCTCGATCGTGGAGGACCACAGCCCGGCCGTCTCCTGCGACCACTACCACCGGATGCCAGAGGACGTGGCACTGATGAAGGACCTGGGGATCGATTCGTACCGGTTTTCGTTGTCCTGGTCCAGGATCCAGCCCGGCGGCAGCGGGCCCGTGAACCCCGCCGGACTGGACTTCTACGACCGGCTGATCGACCTGTTGCTCGCCAACGGTATTTCCCCCATGGCCACGCTCTATCACTGGGACACCCCGCTGCCCCTGGATGAGGCCGGCGGGTGGATGAACCGGGATACGGCCTACCGGCTGGGGGACTTCGCCGGCATCGCCGCGGCCGCCTTCGGGGACCGCGTTAGCCGCTGGGTGACTGTCAACGAGCCCGCCACGGTCACCACCAACGGCTACGCCCTGGGCATGCATGCGCCCGGCGAGGCACTCATGCTCAAGGCCCTCCCCAGCGTGCACCACCAGTTGCTGGGCCACGGCCTGGCGCTCCAGGCGCTGCGTGCCGCCAAGGTACAGGGCGAAATCGGCATTACCAATGTGTACTCACCGATGGTCCCGGCCACCGCCAACCCGCTGGACGCGGTCAGCGCCGGACTCATGGATGTGGCGCAGAACCGGCTCTACGCTGACCCCGTGCTGCTCGGCAAGTACCCGGACATCATTCGGGCCGCTACGTTCTTTTCATCGTCGTTCAGCCCCTCCAGCGAAGATATGGACCTGATCTCCCAGCCCCTGGATTTCTATGGCCTGAACTATTACATGCCCACCCGCGTCGGGGCGGGTCCGGGTGAGGGGACCGTGCCGCCCGGCATGGCCGAGGCCATGGGGGATGACCTCAGCGGGACACCCGGTGCGCCCTTCCACATCGCGCCGTTCCCGGACACCGAGACCACGGCCTACGGCTGGCCGGTCAAGCCCGAATACATGTCGGTTGCCCTGGCTGAGATGGCCGAGCGCTACCCGGATCTGCCTCCGGTCTACATCACCGAGGGCGGGGCCAGTTTCGAGGACGTGGTGGTCCAGTGTGTCGGGGCGGACCGCCGGATGGTTCCGGATGAACGGCGCCTGCGTTACCTCGCGGAGCACATCGGCACGGCCCTGGAAGCGACACGTCCCGGCGGTGCGGCCGAGGCCGTGGACCTTCGCGGCTACTATGTGTGGTCCTTCATGGATAACTTCGAGTGGTCCGCCGGCTACAAGCAGCCGTTCGGTCTGGTGCACGTCGATTTCGACACCCAGGTCCGCACACCGAAGGCCTCCTACTACTGGCTCCAGGAAGTTCTGGCGGCCCGGAACGCGGCGCCCGCCGCGCAGCCCGACGTCGGAAAGCAGGCCGACGTCGGGCAACAGGATGGGGCGGCCGACGTCGGACAGCCCCGCCCCGGGGCCGACGCCCCTAAAGCAGCGACAACTTAGAGCAGATCCAGGTCCTGCAGGCCCTTGGCGAGTCCGGCGCCGTCGGGCGAGTAGAGCCACGGTACGGATGATTCCGAGTGGTCTCCTGTGTCGGAGTGGCCGCCGGCGAAGACGGCCTCGCTGGCCGAGAGCTGCCGGATGCCGATCGCGGCGACCTGGTCCGGGTGCTCCTGCGCGAAGCCGGAGTAGATCTCTTCATCGTGCTGGCCGTTGTCGCCGAACAGCAGCCAGCGCATGTTCGGGAACTCCTGGGCCAGCAGCTCAAGGTTCCGCCGTTTGTGTTCCTGTCCGCTGCGGAACCAGCGGTCATGGGTCAGTCCCCAGTCCGTGAGCAGCAGTGCGCCCGAGGGATAGAGGTTCCGGGCGATGAAGCGGGCCAGAGTGGGCGCTGCGTTCCACGGCCCGGTGGACAGGTAGATCACCGGCGCCTCCGGGTGTTCCACCTTGAGCCGATCCATCAGGACGGCCATGCCGGGTGTCGCCATCCGGGCGCGTTCGTTCAGGACGAAGGTGTTCCACAGCGCCAGGAAAGGCCGGGGGAGGGCCGTGACCATGATGGTGTCGTCAATGTCCGAGACAATGCCCAGCTTGGTGTCCGGGGAGATCACGAAAATCCTGGCCTCAACCGGTTCCGTTCCTTCGGCCCGCAGCACGGCCGTATGCCAGCCCGGGGCCAACGCCACGTGGACCAGGGTGTCTACCAGGCCGCCGCGGTCCGTATGCACGTGCACGCGCGTGGTGACGCCGCCGATCTGGATTTCCACCTCGGTGAACTGAACCGGGACACTCGTGAAGGCGCGCCAGCCGCGGATGTTCTGGTTTCCGTTCAGGGCCAGGCGCTCCGCCTTGCTGCCGGGCACGGGCCTGCTGGTGAGGACCACGCGGCCCAGCAGCCTGACCCACTCTGTCGAACCGTAGCCCTGATAGGCGACGGTCTGCGGGATGAACTTCCAGCGGCGGGCCGTCTTGAGGCGAACCCCATTGACGGTGTCCGACACCCAATGGGCGAGCCGGAAGGCCCTGTTACCGGACACGGGCAGCTGCTGCGCTGGTTGCGACGCCAATTCCATGCCTCCACTCTCCCACAGTGCCGGGCCGCGGCAGTGCCGGCGGGGTTCCGGGAGGCGGCGCCCGTGACTCCGGATTACCCAGGCGGCGGCTCATCCAGCAGCCGGCGCAGTGCGGTGGCGTTGCGGACGGCGTTGCCGCCGCCGTCGTTGTTGAAATAGGCGAAGACGTCCTTGCCGGCCGCCCGCCATTCGCGGATCCGCGCGGCCCACCAGTGCAGGTCCTCGTCCGGATACGATCCGCCGTAGAGGACGTCGCGGTCCGGGCCGTGAAGCCGGACGTAGACGAACGGTGCGGTCGCGCGCAGGACGCACGGGAGCCCGGCGCCGCTCATGATGCAGTAGGCCGCGCCGTAACGTTCCAGCAGGGCGTAAACGCCGGCGTCGTCCCAGCTTGGGTGGCGGAACTCCACGCTGACACGGATCCACCCGGGCAGTGCCGCCAGGAAGTAGTCCAGCCGGGCATCGTCCCGCGCGAAGTCCGGGGGCAGCTGGACGAGCAGCACGGCCCGCTTGTCGCCGAGTTCGTGCCAGCACCGGGTGATCCGGTCCACCCAGGCCTCCGGGGCGTAGAGCTTCTTGCCGTGGGTCAGGCCCCGGGGCGCCTTGACGGACAGGGCGAACCCTTCGGGCAGGCGGCGGCGCCACCCGGCAAACGAGTCCTCCCTGGGCCAGCGGTAGAAGCTGGCGTTCAGTTCCACGGTGTCGAAGCGGGCCGCATAGTGCGCCAGCCTGTCCCGGGCGGGCAGGCCTGGCGGATAGAGGACCCCTTCCCAGTGGTCATAGCTCCAGCCGGACGTTCCGATCCGCACAGTTCCTGTGCGGCCGGTACCTGTGTCGCCGGCGCCGTCGTGCCAAGCGGCTTCGTGCCCTGCCATGCCCGGTCCCTTTCCCCGCAGATAGTTCTCCCACGGATGGATCCTAGTCCTGCGGGCATTCCGGTGATCCGGCTCCCGATGCCCTCCCGTGCCGGGTGGGACTGTGGTGTGGCACTGTAAGTGTCATGGCCCGCATCGAGGATTACGCAATGGTCGGGGATCTGCACACCGCGGCCCTGATCAGCACCGAAGGCTCCATTGACTGGCTGTGCCTGCCCCGCTTCGACTCACCGGCCTGTTTCGGCGCGCTCCTCGATACCCCCGCGGCCGGCCGGTGGCTGCTGGCGCCGGCCGGCGGCGGCGAATGCACCCGGCGCCGCTACCGCAAGGGCACGCTGATCCTGGAAACCGAGTGGGACTTGCCCGAGGGCAAGGTCCGGATCATTGACTTCATGCCGCCGCGCGACGAAGTGGCGGATATCGTGCGGATCGTCGTCGGTGTCCGCGGCACGGTGCGGATGCGCGGCGAACTGGCGCTCCGGTTCGACTATGGCCATATTGTGCCGTGGGTCCGCCACGACGAGCGCGGGATCCACGCCGTCGCCGGGCCCGACTCCGCCTATCTGGTGACCGAGGCGCCCCTGCGGGGCGAGCGGATGCACACCGTCAGCGACTTCACGGTCACGGCCGGGGACCGGGTGCCCTTCGTGCTGACATGGAGCCCCAGCCACCGTCGCCGGCCGCGCTCAGTGAACCCGGAAGCGGTCCTGGCCTCCACCGAGGAGTTCTGGCTTGGCTGGTCGGCGAAGTGCAAGGTCACCGGGCCGCACCGTGACGCCGTCCAGCGCTCGCTGATCACGCTCAAAGCCTTGACCTTCGCCCCCACCGGGGGCATTGTTGCCGCCGTCACGACGTCCCTGCCGGAGGAGATCGGCGGCACCCGGAACTGGGACTACCGCTTCTGCTGGCTGCGCGACGCCACCCTCACCCTGCAGGCGCTGCTGGCCGCGGGCTACACGGAGGAGGCCGGCGCGTGGCGCGACTGGCTGCTCCGGGCCGTCGCCGGGGACCCGGCGGATTTGCAGATCATGTACGGCCTCCACGGTGAACGCCGGCTGCCGGAGCTCGAACTGCCGTGGCTGAAGGGCTATGAAAACTCCGCCCCGGTGCGTACCGGGAACGGCGCGGCCGGCCAGCTGCAGCTCGATGTCTGGGGCGAGGTGCTCGATTGCCTGTCCCTGACCCGGAACTCCCTCCTCAAACACACCGACGACGCCTGGGACGTCCAGGTGGCCCTCATGGAACACCTCGAGACAGCCTGGAGCCGGCCGGATAACGGGCTGTGGGAAATGCGCGGCCCGCAGCGCCACTTCACGCACTCCAAGGTGATGGCATGGGTGGCGGCGGACCGCATGGTCAAGGGGGTCCGGGACTTCGGCCTGACCGGCCCGGCCGACCGCTGGGAAGAGCTGCGTGACAGAATCCACGCCGAGGTCATGGCCAACGGGTTCGACGCCGAACGCAACACATTCGTGCAGTCCTACGGGCGGCCCGAGCTGGACGCCAGTCTCCTGTTGCTGCCCCGGGTGGGGTTCCTCCCGCCGGATGATCCGCGCATCATCGGAACCATCGACGCCGTCCAGCGCGAGCTGACGCACGACGGCTTCCTGCGCCGCTACCTGCCGGCGCAGAGCGACGACGGGCTTCCCGGCGAGGAAGGGGTGTTCCTAGCGTGCTCCTTCTGGCTGGTGGAGGCGCTGATCGGGGCGGGCCGGCGCCACGAGGCCGGGGAACTGTTCGAGCGCCTGCTGGCGCTGCGCAACGACGTCGGACTCCTCAGCGAGGAGTGGGGCGTCGAGGCCGGCCGTCAGCTTGGCAACACGCCGCAGGCCTTCAGCCACTTCGCCCTCGTGATGAGCGCGCTGGAACTGCAAGACGATGGCGTCCGCCGCAGCGACACCCCGCTGCGTGCGGGCGCGGGCGGGGCGCCGCCTCCCCGGACCCGCAGATCGCCCCGCCCCGGATCCGCCCCGCGTCCCTGAGGCGCGCCCGCCCCCCCGTGACGTGTGCCCGTGCCCGCAAACCCTGCCAGTGACCTGTCCCCGTGACCCTCGGCCCGGCCGCCGGTGGGCTCCAGTGGGGGAACGGCAGGACCTTCAGCACTTTCCCTCCACCGTTAAGTAAGTACACTTACTAACATCCCGGCGGGGGATACGAGGGAACGAGGAGTGTGCAATGGCGGGGTATTTTGAGCTCGTGGACGCGCCCGACGGCGGCTACCGCATTCGGATGATGGACGGGGCAGGACAACTGATGGCGGTCTCAGTGACGTTTCCCACCAAGAAAGCGGCCGTTGCCGGCGTCGCCCAGGCGAGGGAGATCGCAGGAACCGGCCTGATCAGGGACCGCAGCGCCGATGGACGGGCCGCCGTGCCCGGCTCGTCCGCCCGGGTGATCAGGGGGCGGCGCGGCGGTGCCGGGCGATCAAACTCCGCAATTGGAGGCTCGTTGGCGGCGGGAAAGAGGGCGCAGGCCCGCCACTGACCTCCGGGCGGCCGTTGGACCCTGCCGGGATTCCTGCGCCGAGCGGTTACAGTATGGCCATGGATCCGCGGGGGAATCGGAATTCCGGCCGTGCCCGGAAGAGTCTGCTCGGCCGTGTGGCCGTGCCGCTCGCCGCCGCGGCCATGCTGCTCGCCGGGCTGGTCTTCCTCGCCCAGCCGGTGCCGCAGGAGGACTTTGGCTGGTTCGCGTATGCTCCGCTGGCCACCGGACCCGTCGTGCCGCAGGGGCTTATGTTCATGGGCGCCAGCGCCTGGACCGGGTCCGCGCTGATCGGCGTCGGGCTGCTGGTACTCGCGTTCTGGTCCGGCTACCGCACGGGCCGGCAGACCCGGGACCGCGGCGAGGACTCCCGCTAGGGCGGCCCGCCCCGAAATGTCCGCCCGCAGCCTCCCGAGATGACCCACCGAGATGACAGTTCGCGGCGGTCCGGGCGCGAAACACTGCCGTGAAGTGCCATCTCGGCGGTACGCTGGCCGGGCAGCCGCGTAACCGTCGAGGAGGACCCCATGAGCCAGCACCACACCCCCGGAAGGGTCGCCGTCGTCACCGGAGCCGGTTCCGGCATCGGCCGTGCGGTGGCCCGCCTCATGCTGGCCGAGGGCTACCGGGTGGTCCTGGCGGGGCGGCGGGAGGAGCCGCTCCGCGAGACCGCGGCCGGCCACCGCCAGGCGCTCGCGGTCCCGTGCGATGTCACCGTCCCCGACGACGTCGAGCGGCTCTTCGCCGCGGCGCTGGGGCAGTGGGAACGGGTGGACGTGCTCTTCAACAACGCCGGCGTGTTCGGCCCCGCCGCCTCAGTGGACGAGATCACCATGGAGGACTGGGACGCGACCGTGGCCGTGAACCTCACAGGATCCCTCCTCTGCGCCGCGGCCGCCGTCCGGGCCATGAAGGCCCAGTCGCCCCAGGGCGGACGGATCATCAACAACGGTTCGATCGCGGCGCATTCACCCCGGCCCCGGACGGTGGCCTACACGGTGACCAAGCATGCGATCACGGGGCTGACCAAAAGCATTGACCTGGACGGGCGGGAGTTCGGCATCACCTGCGGACAAATCGACATCGGCAATGCCGCAACGGATCTCATGGAGGAGATCGGCGTCGGCTCCGGGGCGGTCCAGGCAGACGGCAGCCTGCGGGCCGAGCCGACATTTGCGGTGCAGGACGCCGCCCGGGCCGTGCTGCTGATGGCCGGGATGCCGGCGTCGGCCAACGTGGGATCCCTCGTGGTCACGGCTGCGGGCATGCCGTTCATCGGCCGCGGCTGAGGTCCTGGCCGCTTGAGGACCGGCTTGTGGGAGGTTAGGAGGCCGGGTTAGAGCGGCAGCAGGGCGGACAGGTCCGCGCGCAGTCCCGAGGCCGCAACATGGCCGGCCGCGACGGCGTCTGCCCAGCTCAATCGCCCGCTGACCATCGCCAGCCAGGTGGCGGCGTCGCACTCGATGACGTTCGGCGGGGTGCCGCGCGTGTGCCGCGGGCCCTCCACGCACTGCGTGACGCCGAACGGAGGGACCCGCACCTCCACGGAGTTGCCGGGCGCCCGCGCGCTGACTTCCTCCAGCGAGTAGCGCACCGCCGTCGCGATGGTGCTGCGCGGGACGGCGCTGGTTCCTTCGGGGCCGGGTGCCGCGGGATTGGCGTCCTGCCACGCGGCAAGTGCCGCGCGGCCCTCGTCCACGGCGATTCGGCGGCGCGATACAGCCACTTTCCTGCCTCCAGCCCTAGTCCAGCAGAGCCGCGACGGCCCGCCCGAGCCGGATTTTGCCTACCGGGCGTCCCCCGCCCAGGACGGGGTCCACCACCTTGTCCAGGACGCTGGACACTTCAGGGATTTCGACGGCGCCGGAGGCCGCGAGGAGCGTCAGCCCCACCAGGGTGGTGGCCCGGATGTTGCCGTCGAGCATCTTGATGGCAACCGAGACGCCCTGGCGGGTGGCCATGACCAGCACCCCCTCGGCGCCGATCTTGGCGAGGATGCCGAGTTCGTCCATCACGATCGTGTTGGCCTGCCCGCGCCCCTGGACGGCCCACGGGTAGTCCAGCATGGACGTGGCAATCGTGGCGGCCCGTGCGTTCGAGTTCTTGTCGCCCGGAGCCTTGGCCAGCTTCGAGTAGGCCCGGGCCAGGCCGATCAGGGAGACGGCGGCAACCGGTGCGCCGCAGCCGTCGATGCCCAGGTGGGTGATGTGTTCGCCGCAGTACTCCTCGATCACGGAGCGGATGCGCTGCTGCAGCGGGTGGTTGGGTTCGAGGTAGCTGTTCTTGTCCCAGCCGTTCTCCGTGCACGCCCAAAGGAACGCAGCGTGCTTGCCCGAGCAGTTGAACGCAAGCCTGGACTTGCCGCGCTCGGTCTGGACGAGCCAGTTCCGGGCGGTCTCATCCTGGGGCCAGTCGGCCGGGCACTGCAGCTGGTCTTCCTTGGCCCCGGCCGCCTTGAGCATGCCCTCGACCACATCCATGTGGTCCAGGGACCCGACGTGGCTGCCGCACGCGATGGCCACCTGGGCACCCCGCAAGGGCACTCCGGACTGCATCGATGCGAGGGCCTGCAGCGGTTTGAGCGTGGACCGGGCAAAAATGGGCGCGTTAATATCGCCGAGCTCGATCACTACAGTTCCATCCGCGGCAAGCACAACAGCCGAGCCGATGTGGCGGGACTCCACGAAGCCGCTGCGTTCGATGACTGCCAGTTCGACGGCGGAGTCGACTGTGAAGGTTGCATGCGGGTTCAAAGCCATGCAGCAAGTCTATGGTGCCCGGTGCTGATACCCCGGTTATTCCACGGTCACCATGACTGACTGCCAGCCGGAGGCGCCGTCCGGGACCGGATCCGCCCGCTTGTCCGTCTGGACCTCGCCGGTGCCGTCCGTGGCGCGGACCTTGATGTAGTGCGGGCCCGGCGTGGCGTCCCATTCGAAGGACCACTGCCGCCAGGTGATGAGGGAGGCCTCGTCGGAGAGCACTGCCTCGGTCCAGGGGCCGCTGTCGATCTGCACCTCCACCTTCGTGATCCCGCGGGTCTGGGCCCACGCGGAACCGCCGAGTGCGACCTTTCCGGCGGGGACCTTGGCGAAGGACTTGGGCACCTCCACGCGCGCCATGGTCTTGATCGGGCCGCGTTCGGACCAGCCGCGCTGGGTCCAATATGCCTTGCTGTCGGCGAACCGGGTCACCTCGAGGTCCACCACCCACTTCGTGGCGGAGACGAAGCCGTACAGCCCGGGAACCACCATCCGCACCGGGTAGCCGTGTTCGAGCGGGAGGGCCTCGCCGTTCATGCCGATCGCCAGCATGGCGTCGCGGTCGTCCTGGAGGACTTCCAGCGGCGTGGAGGCGCTGAAACCGTCAATCGAGGTGGAGAGCACCATGTCCGCGCCCTGCTTGGGGCGGGCCAGCTTCAGGGCGTCTCGGATGGGCATGCCCAGCCATTTGGCGTTGCCGGCCAGGTTGCCGCCGACCGGGTTGGACACGCAGGTCAGCGACACATGGGATTCGATCAGCTGGGCGTCGAGCAGATCCTGGAACGTGAGCCGGACCTCCTGTTCCACAAGGCCGTGGATGCGCAGTTCCCAGTCCTGGGCGTTGATCTCCGGCACACTGAGGGCCGTGTCGATCCGGTAGAAGTCCTTGTTCGGGGTCAGCCACGGCGTGACGCCAGCCACCTTGGACTGGACACCGGCCGGGACGGCGGCGGCGGCCTTGGCCGGTGCGGGCAGCTTCAGCGATTCACGGGCCGCGGCCACGTTGCTGCGGGCCGCGCTCAGCAGGCGCCCGCCGGTGGCAGCAACGGCCGAGGCGGCCGCGGTGATGCCGGCGGCGGCGAAGAATGCGCGCCGCGTGGTCGCCGGGCGCTCGGGTTCCTTCGCGGCGACGTCGGCCGCACGGTCCGGCCATGCCTGCATCCGCCACAGCCTGGTGATCAGGAGACGAAGCACCACCAGACCCACCACGGTGCCGATCAGGGAGGGAATCGCGTCGACCGGTTTGACGCTTGCCCGGGTCACCACACTGCCGACGATCACGGCGCCCATCAGCACCACACCCGCCACACCCAGGGCCCACTTCCGGTACGCCACGATGCCGAGCACGCACGCGAGGAGCAGGATCGTGACCGCCATCCCGACGAACAGCGCGGCCTTGTCGTTGGTGCCGAACGTGGCAATGGCAAAGTCCTTCATCCACGGCGGCGTGAAGTCGATGAACGTGGAGCCCAGCGCAATAAGGGGCGTGGCCCGCGCGGTGAAGAACGCGCCGATCAGTTCCGCGACGGACAGGACGACGGCGGCGGCGGCCACACCGGCCACCGCGGCCAGGGCTGTGGCGCCGCGGGACCGCTTGTTGGGCTTCATGCTGGGCTTGTTCATACAGGCCATTCGTAGCCGCGCGGCCGGCGGATTGTCTGGCGAGTGGACATACTCCTGGGCCTCAGGGGGACATGCCCAGTGCTGGGACCCAGGCCTGGACATGGTGGCATTGTGTCCATTGGCCGAGGCCTGGACTGGGCATGTCCCGCGGATTGTCCGGCGCCCCGGGCTTGCCCCGCTGCGGACTCAGAGCCACTCTCATGCCTGGTACTTGGGTATGTTCCGCGGCCCAGGGGGGCATGTCCAGTGCTGGTTCCAGGCATGGACATACTCCTGGGTCCCAGAGGGACATGTCCAGTGCTGGGACCCAGGCCTGGACATGCTCATGGGCCCCAGGGGACATGTCCAGTGCTGGTTTCCAGGCATGGACATGGTGGCATTGTGTCCATTGGCCGGGGCCTGGACTGGGCATGTCCCGCGGATTGTCCGGCGCCCGGGCGTGCCGCGCCGCGAAGATTGAGCATGTCCAGCGGCCGACACAGCTTAGGAGCCTGCGGGGTGCACCACGTACCCTTGGAGACTGTGAAGGTACTTGTCATCGGCCCCGGCGGCCGCGAACACGCCATTGTCCGATCCTTGCTTGCCGACCCCAACGTTTCCGAGGTCCACGCGGCCCCGGGCAACGCCGGCATCAGCGCGCTGGTCCCCACATATGCGATCGACGCGAACAATCCCGACGCCGTCGCCGCGCTGGCCGTCAGGCTCACCGTGGATTTGGTGGTGGTCGGCCCGGAGGCGCCCCTCGCCGCCGGTGTCTCCGACGCCGTCCGCGCCGCCGGCATCCCCGTCTTCGGCCCCAGCAAGGCCGCGGCCCAGCTCGAGGCGTCCAAGGCCTTCGCCAAGGAAGTCATGGCCGAGGCCGGCGTGCCCACGGCCATGGCCCGGGTGGCCGGCACCGCCGAGGAAGCCGCCGACGCGCTCGACACGTTCGGCGCCCCCTACGTCGTCAAGGACGACGGGCTCGCCGCCGGCAAGGGCGTCGTCGTCACCAACAACCGCGTCGAGGCTCTCGCGCACGCCCAGAGCTGCTTCGACGCCGGCGGCACCGTGGTGATCGAGGAGTTCCTCGACGGGCCCGAGGTCTCCGTCTTCGTCCTCTGCGACGGCACCAACACCGTGGCCCTGTCTCCGGCGCAGGACTTCAAGCGCATCTTCGACAACGACGAAGGCCCCAACACCGGCGGCATGGGCGCCTACACGCCCCTGGAATGGGCCCCCGAAGGCCTCGTCCAGGAAGTGATCGACCGCGTCGCCCAGCCCACGATCAACCAGATGGCCCACCGCGGCACGCCGTTCGTCGGCGTCCTCTTCGTCGGCCTCGCCCTGACCTCGCGCGGCACGCGGGTCATCGAATTCAACGTCCGGTTCGGCGACCCCGAAACCCAGGCCGTCCTCGCCCGGCTCAAGACGCCCCTCGGCGGGCTGCTGATGGCCGCTGCCAAGGGCGAACTGGACAAGGTCCAGCCGCTGCGCTGGTCCAAGGACACGGCGGTCGCCGTCGTCGTGGCCGCCGAAAACTACCCGGACACCCCGCGGACGGGCGACCGCATCAGGGGCCTGAAGAAGGTCGACGCCCTGGACGGCGTCCACGTGATCCATGCCGGTACCAAGCTCGACGGCGAAGGCAAGGTCGTGTCCGCCGGCGGCCGCGTCCTGGCCGTCGTGGCGCTGGGTACGGACCTCGTGGAGGCCCGGGAACGGGCGTACGACGGAGTCGAACTCGTCCAGCTGGACGGCAGCCAGTTCCGCACCGACATCGGCGGCAAAGCCGCCCGCGGTCAAATCCGCGTCGCGGCACCGGGAACTCCGGCGGCGTCGAAAGCGAAGGCGTGAACGTGACAGAACCCGCAACCCCGACGCCCGGCACCCAGCCCGAGACCCAGCCCAAGGGCGGACTGGACACCGCCACGCTGGACCTGCCCGGCTGGCAGCACGTCTACTCCGGGAAAGTCCGCGACCTCTACGTCCCCGCGGACCCGGCCTTCACCGAACGTTTCGGCCAGGACTGTGTCCTGGTGGTGGCCAGCGACCGCATCAGCGCCTATGACCACGTCCTGGCCAGCGAGATCCCGGACAAGGGCCGCATCCTGACCCAGCTGAGCCTGTGGTGGTTCGAACAGCTCGGCGTCGCCCACCACGTCCTCGCGTCCACGGTCGACGGCGGTGTTCCCGCCGCCGTCGAGGGCCGGGCGATGATCTGCAAGAAACTGGACATGTTCCCGGTCGAATGCATCGCGCGCGGCTACCTCACCGGCTCCGGGCTCCTGGAGTACCGCGAGTCGGGCACCGTGTGCAGCATCCCGCTGCCCGCCGGCCTTGTGGACGGATCGCGCCTGCAGGAAGCCATCTTCACACCCTCGGCGAAGGCCGAGGTGGGCGAGCACGACGAGAACATCACCTACGACGCCGTCGTGGGCCTGGTCGGTGCGGACGTGGCGGCGAATTTGAGCCGGCTGACCCTGGAGATCTACACCAAGGCCGAGGAAATCGCGCGCGGCCGCGGCATCATCCTGGCTGACACCAAGGTGGAATTCGGCCTCGACGCCGCCACCGGCGTCATCACCCTGGGCGATGAGGTGCTGACCCCGGATTCCTCACGCTTCTGGGATGCGGCCACGTACCAGCCCGGGCAGGCACAGCCGTCCTACGACAAGCAGTATGTGCGCGACTGGCTGACCTCGGCCGAATCGGGCTGGGACAAGGCCTCCGACACGCCCCCGCCCGTCCTTCCGGCCGACGTCGTGGCGCGCACGCGCAGCCGCTATGTGGAGGCCTACGAGAAGCTCACCGGCCGGACGTTCGCCTAGCCCGGCCGGACGTTCGCCTGGACCGTCCGGGCCGGGGCTACGCTTCCGCGGAAGCGGCCTGGGCCCGCCGCTGGGCCAGCTTGATCTCAAGCACCGCGTCCAGGGCCTGCTGGACCCGGTCCGAGGCGCCCGCCGCGCTGAACTCCTTCTGGGCTTCCTCGAGGTACACTAGGGCCTCCGCGGATTCCCCGGCGGCCTTGAGGGCCTTGCCCAGCAGCAGGGAGACCTCGCCTGCGGTGTGCCGGGCCAGCGCCTCCCGCTCGGCGTGGATCTCGCGCAGCTTCTGGACGGCGGCCACGATGTCGCCGGTGAGGTAGAGCCAGCGGGCGCGGATGAAGGCGACTTCGAGCTGGTCCGTCTTGTTGCCGCCGACAATCGAGAGGGCCAGTTCGGCGCGCTCGATCGATGACAGCGTCTCGGGTTCGACGATTCCCGAGGAGAGGCGGACGGCGGCGGAGGCCTTGTTGAACCGGGCCCACAGGTCGATGTCATTGGCCGGGGACAGCAGCCGGCCGGCCCGCTCGTGGTATTTGATCCCCTCGGGGTAGTCGTGGCGCATGAAGGCCACGTTGCCGATCACCCAGGCCACTTCGCCGGCGAGCTGGGACATTGAGTGGTCGTCCATCTGGTCGTTCATGGCCTGGCAGTACTCCCAGGCCTCATCGAGCCGGCCGCTCTCGGCCAGGGCGCCGATGAGGGCGCGGAGGGCGCCGATGATCATGGTGGAGCCCTTGGGCAGCTGGGCGCAGAGCCGCACCGCTTCCTGCGCATGCTCGACGGCGGCGGTCAGCTGCCCCTGCCCCTGCGAGGCTGCGGCGAGCATCTGTTGGGCCCGGACGCCGAGCCCGGCCGACTCCGCGGCCATCGGGTGCTCCAGGAGATTCTGGACCACGTCCTTGCACTCCTGCCAGAGGCCCTGCTTGATCAGACACTCGGCCTGCATATAGGTCATGTTCCACCACGCGCTGGTGTTCTTGGCCTCCAGGGCGATCTTGGCGGCGGCGGCGGCGTGGGTGGCGGCCACGGGGTAGTCCCGGAGGTCCCAGGCTTGCCGGGCATACAGTCCCGCGAGCACGTATTCGGCGTCGCTGACGGAAACCGGCTGGCTCCAGGCCTCGAGCGCCTTGGGCGCCAGTTCGAGCCGGCGGGCAAGCTCTTCGATGACATCGGCAGTCGGCTCGCGGCGTCCGGTTTCCAGCAGAGAGATGTAGCTGGGGGAGTACAGGTCACGGCCCAGCTCCGCCTGCGTCAGGCCCCGTTCGAGCCGTTCCGCGCGGAGCTTCTCCCCAAATCCGTTCCCCACGGATACCTCCTAATTCCGGACATTCTTTGTACTAAATGCTTGACAGTCTCTGTGGAAACCATTTTACAATGTGTGTCAACAAGGGTAGTGCTGACTTGGTTAAGGACCCCAACCCATATTGAGGAAACCTATGTTGAAGAAGATTGCAGCCGGCGCCGTCTTGGCGGGCGCACTGGCATTCTCCGCCGCGGCCCCGGCCGTGCTGTCCGCTGCTTCACTTACCGATGTCTCAGACGTTGCCGCCGTCGGCAACTGGCCCGACCCCATGCGCACCGCCCAGGCGGTGGGCAATTGGCCCGACCCCATGACCCACTCGCTGAACGTCGGCAACTGGCCCGATCCGATGTAACAGCCCCGATCTAGCCGTGCAGCCCCGGGAGATTTCTCCCGGGGCTGTGTCGTGTCCGGGCAGCGTCCGCGCCGGGGGGACCGCCCGTGCGGGAGGCGACAAATAGTGCGGAAACGCAAAAGAGGACCCTCCGCGTGGAGGGCCCTCTTTTGTCTGTGGTCGGGATGACAGGATTTGAACCTGCGACCTCGTCGTCCCGAACGACGCGCGCTACCAAGCTGCGCCACATCCCGATCCGCTGCTTCAAAAGCAACTTCACAAGAGTATCCGATCAAGCCCCGGATGCGAAATCGGGCCTGAGGACGACGGCGACGGGACGACGTAGCCTGGCCGCCGTCCCGTCCCGGGTGCGCCCCGGGACGGCAGGAGCTGTTCAGACCAGCGAGTCTTTCCAAGCGCCGTGGAGCCGGGCGAAAGCGCCGCCGTCGCCGATCAGCTGCGCCGGGGTGCCGTCTTCGACGACGCGTCCGTCATGCACCACCAGGACCCGGTCCGCCGTCTCCACGGTGGAGAGCCGGTGGGCAATGATCAGCGCTGTCCGCCCGGAGCCGGCGGCAGCGTCCGGGCCGGAGTCCGCGTCTGCGGCGGGCTGGCCGCCGGTCTCAGACGGTCCGGCCTCCCGTGTCCCGGTATCCCGTGTCCCAGCCTCCCGTGTCCCGCGCAGAAGCCCCGCGAGGCCCTGCTGGACCATGCGCTCCGACGGGATGTCCAGCGAGGACGTTGCCTCGTCCAGGATCAGGACGGCCGGGCGGGCCAGAAAGGCCCGGGCGAAGCTGATCAGCTGGCGCTGTCCGGCGGAGACGCGGCCGCCTCGCTTGTTGACGTCGGTGTCGTAGCCGTCCGGAAGGTCCATGATGAAGGCGTGCGCCCCCACTGCCCGGGCCGCGTCCTCGATCTCCTCGCGCGAGGCTTCGGGCCGGCCCAGGGCGATGTTGTCCGCCACGGACCCGCTGAACAGGAAGGCCTCCTGGGTGACCATGACGACGTGCCGGCGCAGGTCCTCGGTGGTGAGCTGGCGCAAGTCCACGCCGTCGAGGGTCACGGACCCGGCGGAGACGTCGTAGAAGCGGGCAATCAGCTTCGCGAGGGTGGACTTGCCGGCGCCTGTCTGCCCGACCAGCGCGACCGTCTGGCCGGCGGGGATGTGCAGGTCCAGCCGCGGGATGACGACCGGGCCGTCGCCGTAACGGAATTCGACGCCGTCGAAGTCGACACTGCCCCGCGCATGGTCCAGGGCAACGGGTGTCTTCGGCGGCCGCACGGTGGGGACCTCCTCGAGCAGGCCCGAGACCTTTTCCAGGGCCGCCTGGGCGCTCTGGAACGAGTTATAGAACATCGCCATCTGGTCCACCGGCTGGAAGAAACGCTTGGTGGACAGGATCAGGGCCAGGAGCACACCGACCTCGAGGTCGCCGCTGAGGACCCGGAAGCCGCCCGTGAGCAGCACGAGGGCCACGCAGACGTTCCCGATCAGCACCAGCCCGGGCTGGAAGATGCCGTTGAGGTTGATGGAGCGGACGGTCGCGCGCCGGTAGTCCTCCGACAGTTCGGCGTAGCGCGCGGCATTCTCGCGTTCCTTCCGGAACGCCTTCACGGCCCGGATGCCCGTCATGGTCTCCACGAAGTGCACGATCAGCCGGGCGGAGACCACCCGGGATTCGCGGAAGGCGATCTGTGAGTGCTTCTGGTACCAGCGGGCCAGGAAATACATCGGCACACCGGCGGCCAGCACCAGCACCCCGCTGCGCCAGTCCAGGGCGAACACCGTCACGGCCGTAAACGCCATGAACAGCATCCCGGAGGCCAGCGAGCTCACGCCGGAATCCAGGAGTTCGCGCAGGGCCTCCAGGTCCGAGGTCTGCCGGGCGATGATGCGGCCGGAGGTGTATTTCTCGTGGAATTCCAGGCTCAGCCGCTGCGTGTGGCGGAAGACCCGGACGCGGAGGTCCAGCAGCATCGCCTGGCTGAGCCGCGCCGTCGAGGTCACGTACAGGGCCGTCAGGCCGGCCGCCACGACGGCCGCGGCGAGGTAGGCGACGCCGGCGAAGACCAGGGGAAGGTTGTCGCCGGCGCGCACGGCCGGCAGGGCGTGGTCGATCCCGAAGGCTATCAGCGCCGGCCCGGCCACGCGGGCGGCCTGGGACAGGACGACGGCGCCGATGGTCAGCCAGAAACGGGCCCGGACGGGGCGGATCAGGGAGCCCAGAAGGGTCAGGGAGCGCCGCCGTACGGCCTTGCTCTCGTTCCGGCTGAGGTGCGCGTTGTCCTCATTGGCGGTACCGAACGTTGCGCTGCTCATCGGGAAATCTCCTCGGACTGGTCCTCGAGGGCGGACAATTCTGAATCCAGGTCCCGCGGTTCCGCGTCCAGGCTGGCGATCACGTAGCGGTAGTGGCTGTTTTTGGCGAGCAGTTCCGTGTGGGTTCCGACGGCGGCGATCCGGCCGTCCTCGAGCAGGGCCACCCGGTCGGCCAGCGCCACGGTGGAGGGCCGGTGGGCCACGATCAGCGTGGTGGTGTCCGCGAGGACCTGGCGGAGCCTTGCCTCGACGAGCACCTCGGTGTTCACATCCAGTGCCGAGAGCGGGTCGTCCAGGACCAGCACGGCGGGTTTCGCGGCGATGGCGCGGGCCAGGGCAATGCGCTGGCGCTGGCCGCCGGAGAGGCTGAGGCCCTCCTCGCCGATCAGGGTGTCCACCCCGTGCGGCAGCGAATAGGCGAAGTGGGCCTGGGCGACGTCGAGGGCTTCCTCCAGGGCCGCGTCGCGGCCTTCCGCCGACCCGGCGTCGGGCGCGCCGAGCAGGACGTTGTCCCGGACGGAGCTGGAGAACAAGGTGGTGTCTTCGAACGCGACCGCCACCGCGGTGCGCAGGTCCTCCACGCCGAACTCCCGCAGGTCCACGCCGTCGATGGTGATGGAGCCGCCGGTGACGTCGTAGAGGCGGGGGACCAGCTGGAGCAGGGCGCTCTTGCCGCTGCCGGTGATGCCCACGAGGGCCATGGTTTCGCCGGGCCGGATGTCCAGGGTGATGTTCTTGAGGATCGGCTTGTCCGGGGCGTCCTCGAACGCGAACGAGGCGTTGCGGAAGCTGAGGGCACCCTTGAGCCCGGCCGGCCGGCGGGGCTGGTCCGGGCTGGTGATCGTGTTTTGCGCGTCCATGACTTCGAAGTGCCGGTCCACCGCGGACTTCGCGGTGAGGGCCATCGCCAGCAGCATGCCGCAGAACTCGACCGGTGCGGCGACCACTGCGGCGGTGGCGAAGAAGGCCACGAGGGACCCGATGGAGAGCTGGTCCGTGGAGGCCAGCAGGATGCCGACGACGAGGCCGGCGCCGAGGGCGAGTTCGGGCAGGAGGGTCACCACCAGGCTGAAGGTTGCCAGGTGTTTGGCCTTGGCGATCTCCGTCTGCCGGAGTTCCTCGGCCTGTTCGTTGAAGTTCTCCAGCGCTTCGCGGCTGCGGCCGAACGCCTTCAGGACCCGGATGCCGTGGACGGATTCCTCGACCGTCGTGGCGAGGTCCCCGGCCTGGTCCTGGCTGCGGCGCGCCACCTTGCTGAACCGGGTGCGGAAGCGGAACCCGTAGATCATGATCGGCACGGCGGCGGCCAGGAAGATCAGGGCCAGCTGCCAGCTCATGGAGAACATCACCGCGACGCCGATCACCACGGTAAGCGTGGTGACCACCAGCATGATGGCGCCGAAGGCCATCCAGCGGCGCAGGAAGTTCAGGTCCGTCATGGCCCGGGAGAGCAGCTGCCCGGAGCCCCAGCGGTCATGGAAAGAGACCGTGAGGTCCTGAAGGTGCCCGTAGAGGGAGACCCGCATCCGGGTCTCGACGGTGGTGGCCGGATTGATGACGAACTGCCGGCGCAGGGCCACGAGGCCGGCCTCGGCGATGCCCAGGACGAGGATGAGGAGCGAGGCGCCCCAGACGGCGTCCGGGCTGCCGCCCGGCTGCAGGGACTCGTTGACCAGCACGCGCAGCACCTGCGGGATGGCCAGCGCCATGACACTGGCCAGCAGTGCGCAGAGCAGGCCCATGACCAGCCGGGGCAGGATGGGCCTGACGTGCGGGTAGAGACGGCTGATGGAGGTAAAGAATGAACTCTGCTTGGCCATGCCTGCTTCTTAAGACGCCCGTGCATAGATAGCACCGTTGAATGTAGTTTCCTGTAGCAACTACCCTAGGCCATCAAGTGACCGGATTCACACGTTGTTCAGCGCTCCCAGCATCTCGCCCAGTCATTACGATCCGCAATGGGGTCCGGGCGGCGCGCTGACCGCGGGACATGTCCAGTCTTAGGTGCAGCCCCCGTGGGACATGTCCAGTCTTGGGTGCAGCGGGTGGGCATTGTGGGTCCATGCCCAACGCTCGCGGTCTGGGGAGGGCATGTCCCGCGGGCGGCGGCGCGGGCGGAGGGCATGTCCACCCGTGAGGCCGGAGGGCCGGCAGGCCTAGATGCGGCAGGCTTAGGCGCGAGGGGAGGGCATGTCCCGCGGGCGGCGGCGCGGGGCGGGGTGCATGTCCACCCGTGAGGCCGGAAGGCGGGCAGGCTTAGGCGCGGGAGGTCAGCGTGAGCAGGACGGCTTCGGGCCGGCAGGCTATGCGGACCGGGGCGAAGCGGGAGGTGCCGATGCCCCCCGAGACGTTCACCGGCGTCGTACTGCCGTTGCTTTCCCAGGTGTGCAGTCCCCGGGCCCGCCAGGTGGGAAGGTCGCAGTTGGTGACCAGTGCCCCGTATCCCGGGACGCAGATCTGTCCACCGTGGGTATGGCCGGCCAGGAGGAGGTCGGCGCCAGCCTCGGTGAAGTGGTCGAGGACCCGCTGGTAGGGAGCGTGCGCCACGGCGATGCGCAGGTGCGGGTCGGCGTCCCGGCCCTTGGTGCCGCGCGGCCAGCCCGCATACCGTTCCAGGCGCAGGTGGGGATCGTCGACGCCGGAAAAATCGAAGCGGATGCCCTTCAGCACGACGGACTGGCAGCGGTTGGTCAGTTCCACCCAGCCTGACATGCCGAATTCGGAGCGCAGCCGGGGCCAGTCGAGCTTCTCAGGGTCTTTGCGCTGGGCCGAGGGGCCGCGCAAATATGAGGCGGGGTTCTTGACTCGCGGGCCGAAGTAGTCGTTCGAGCCGGGGACAAACACTCCGGGGAACTCCAACAGGGGACGCAGGGCCGCCACGAGGGGGTCAACGCCCTTGGCATGGCTGAGGTTGTCGCCCGTATTCACCACGAGGTCCGGCCTCAACTCCGCCAGGGACGACAGCCACCGCGCCTTCCGGTGCTGGCCCGGCACGAAGTGGATGTCGGAGAGATGCAGGACCCGGAACGGGCCGAAACCCGCAGGCAGTATGGGGAGGGTTTCCTCCCTGAGCACGAACTGGTTCTTCTCCCACAGCCCGTAGCCTGCAGCGGCCGCCCCGGCCGCCGTCCCGATCGCAGCGGTCACGGCAAAGCCGCGTCCGATGCTTCGGACGCGGCTTGCCAGATCATTCCCCCGGGTCATCGGCTACTTCCTGCTGGACTTTGTCGGTGACGGCTTCGGGTCGGCGGACGGTTCCGTGGCCGGCTCGGTGCTTTGCTCCGTCGGGGTGGACGTCCGCGGCGGCGCTTCCGGGGCCGGCGCGTTCAGCAGGTTCGACGGCGGGGCCGGGAACGGATCGGTGCCGTAGGCCGGCGCGACCTGGGCCATGTAGTTCGAGAACTGCGGTCCGGCGATCATGTAACCGTCGATCCCCTTGTAGAACTTGCCGTTGATCGTGACGTTCTGGCCGGCGCGCTGCTGGTTGCCCAGGGGATCGCCAAACCACGTGGCCGTCGCCAGGCCCTTGGTGTAGCCCGCCACCCACGTGGAGCTGTTGGTGTCGTTGGTTCCGGTCTTCGCGGCGATGGGGAAGGTGGTCCGGGTCGAAATCCGGGGCTGGATCAGCGAGCCCGAGCCGCGGTTGAGCACTTCCTGCATGGCGTACGCGACGCCGTGGGCCACCTCGGGCTTGATCGCGTCCCTGCAGTTCGGTGTTTGGGCCGGCAGCTGGGCACCGGTTGCGTCCGTCACCGAATCAATGGCGATCGGCTCGCAGTACTTGCCGTCGTTGGCGAAGGTGGCGAACGCGCTGGCCATGGTCAGCGGCGCCGTCTGGGTGGACCCGATGAGGTTGCCGAGAGTGGTCATTGGCACTTGGGGGTTGGGGTTGTCCGCGCTCGGCAGGCCGCCGTGGATGCCGACGGCATCGACGATCTTCTGGATACCGCAGAGGTCCACCTGGGCCGCAGTGGCGAAAGTGATCGTGTTGATGGAGTTGGCCAGGCCGTCAACGACCGACATGTACTTGTAGTAGCCCTCCTCCGCGTTCTGCAGGTCATGGGTGCCGTTCGTCGCGTCATACCAGCCGACGGTCGGTGCCGGGCAGGTGTTCCGCCACGGGAAGTTCTGGGTATACCGGCGCACGGCGCCGTTGAGCTGCGTGCTCATCGACTTGCCCTCATTGAGCCACTCCGCAAACGTGAAGGGCTTCATGGTGGAGCCGGGCTGGAAGCCGCCGAGGCCATTGAGGTCGTTGCCCTTGGCGTCCTGGCTGTCCACGTTGAAGTTCTGGGTCTGGTCGAACTTGCCCTCGGCCGGGAACCAGACGGTGTTCTGGGCCATGGAGATGATCTTGCCGGAGCCCGGCTGCACGGACACTAGCGAGGCGCCCCACTTGTCAGGGTTCGCGCCGGCTGAAGCGTCAACCTGACCCTGGGCCACGGCCTGGGCGTTCGGGTCCAGCGTGGTCTTGATGGTCAGGCCGCCGCGGAAGATCTTGCGCTCACGCTCGGCGGCGTCGGCACCGTAGGCCGGGTTGTTCAGGAGCAGGTGGAGCACATAGTCGCAGAAATACGGCGCCGTCTGCGAATAGGCACAGCCCTGGCGGGGCTGGGTGACCTTGGTTTCCACCGGCGTTGCGACCGCTGCGTCGTAGTCGGCCTGCTTGATCTTGCCCTGGGTCAGCATTGCGCTGAGCACGAGGTCGCGACGGACCTTGGCGTTCTCCGGATTAGTGATCGGGTCGTAGTACGAGGGGCTGTTCACGACGCCTGCCAGCAGTGCCGCCTGCGCAAGGGTCAGGTCCTTGGCCGTGGTGCTGAAGAAGAACTTGGATGCGGCTTCGATGCCATAGGCGTCCCGGTTGAAGAACACGATGTTCAGGTAGCCCTCGAGGATCTGCTCCTTCGTGAACTTCTTCTCCAGCGCGATGGCCAGCTTCATTTCACGGAGCTTGTCCCCGACCCCCTTGTTGACGCCGTTGAGGAGGACCTCGTCGCCCTTGCCTTCGGCCTCCAGCGAGGAGTTGATGACGTTGTTCACGTACTGCTGGGTAATGGTGGACGCGCCCTGCTTGTTGCCGCGGGCGGTGCTCACCAGGGCGCGCAGGATGCCGGTGGTGTCCACGCCGCCGTGCTCGTAGAAGCGGCTGTCCTCGATGGCGATGATCGCGTCCTTGATGTGCGGGGACATCTGGTCCAGCGACACACGGGTGCGGTTTTCCGCGTAGAGGTTGGCGATCACGCTGCCGTCGGAGGCCAGGATCGTGGTCGACTGGCTCGGCGGATCGACCTTCAACTCTGCGGGAAGGGTGTCAAAGAACTGGATCGAACCGCTCGCCGCGCTGCCCGAAACGGCCGCCGCGGGGACCAGGAGACCCGCCACCAGGACGCCACAAATGGCGCTCACGCCCAGGAAAAGAAAGATCTTTCCGAGGGTGGTGGCCGTGTCAAATAAAGGGTTCTTGCCAGTCGCCATGTTTTCCACTTTACCGGCAACGACTAGGCTTTATGTCATGACCAAATGGGAGTACGCCACGATTCCGCTCATTATCCATGCCACGAAGCAGATCCTGGACCAGTGGGGCGAGGACGGCTGGGAGCTCGTCCAGGTTGTTCCGGGCCCTGACGGAAACGGCCTGGTTGCCTACCTGAAGCGGGAGAAGCAGTAGCCATGAACACCCCCTCAGAAGCCTTTCCGGCCACGCCGGCGGGCGCGGAAAACGTCTCCAAGGACAGCGCCTCCGCAGCGGGCCACGCCGGCAGCACGGGCGCGTCGTCCGCCGTCGAACAGCGCCTGGCCGAGCTGGGCCTGACGCTCCCTGACGTCGCGGCTCCGGTCGCGGCGTATGTTCCGGCCGTCATTTCCGGCAACCACGTCTACACCTCCGGGCAGCTGCCGTTCATCAACGGCAAGCTCGAAGCCACCGGCAAGGTCTCCGCCGGCTCAGCCGGCGCCGCCGACGAGTCCACGGTTTCCCCGGAAGACGCGAAGGCCTACGCTGCCGTCTGCGCCGTCAACGCCCTGGCTGCCGTCAAGAGCGTGATCGGCGACCTCGACCGCATCACGCGGATCGTCAAGGTTGTCGGTTTTGTTTCCTCCGACCCTTCCTTTACCGGCCAGCCCGGCGTTATCAACGGCGCCTCGGAGCTGCTGGGCCAGGTCCTCGGCGACGCCGGCCAGCACGCGCGTTCCGCCGTCGGGGTATCCGTCCTGCCGCTCGACTCGCCCGTCGAAGTCGAACTGATCGCCGAATTCGCCTAGAAGGCCGGTCACTTCGTTGCCTCAGTTAGCACGTCGCCTTTTCGTTCTGCCCCCCGATCTCGAGGGAGCAGCCCGCAGCTGGATTGAACACGGTGAGCGGACGCCCCGCGCGCCCCGCCTGGCGTCCTCGGTGATCCTCCTGCGGGACTCGCCCACCGGCCTGGAAACCTGGCTCGGTTACCGGACCGGGTCCTCCCCGCTCGGTGTCCTCGCCTTCCCCGGCGGATCGCTGGAAGCGTCCGACGACGACGCCGTCGGCTGGCTTGGCCCCTCGCCGCAGCACTGGGCCGAGCACATGGGGACGTCCGACGTCGGGCTGGCGCGCCGCCACGTGGTCGGCGCCATCCGGGAACTGTTTGAGGAGACCGGCATCCTGCTGGCCGGCCCCGACCTGTCCACCACGGTGGAACTGACCTCCAGTGCCGACTGGATGCGCGCCCGCGAAGCCGTGGCGGAGCAGGAGAAGTCCTTCACCGACCTGCTCGCCAAGCGCGGACTCTCGCTGCGCACCGACCTGCTCAAGCCCCTGGTGAACTGGCTCAGCCCCGATTTTGCGCACCGCCGGTTCAACACCCGTTACTTCGCGGCCACCGTGCCCGTGAACCAGCAGCCCTCGCTGCTGGCCAGCAAGGGCGTCTGGGGCCGCTGGGTGTGCGTCCGGAAAGTCGTGGGCGAGCGGGACAGCACCGTGCTTGGCGATGAGGTGGACCAGGAGAACACCGTGGGCCGCACCCTGGGCGAACTCCTGGTGCCCGGCTCGGAGATCATGCTCGAGAAGATGGCCAAGGCCAACGGCTGCATCGCCTACCTCAGCTACAAGCGCAAGGCCCACGTCTACCAGCCGAAGCTCGTCGAGGAAGAGGGCCGGCTCATGCTCGAAGTCGAAGCCGCCAAGACGATTGCCGGCGAACCCCAGCGGGAACGCTAGGTCCCTCCGCACCACTGGACATGCCTTTCCCTGGCCCGGTCCAGTGGACATGTCCCTTCTTGCCGTGTGCCGGCCCGGGACATGCCCTTCCCTGGCCCGGTCCAGCGGACATAGTGGCATTATGTCCAGCCCTCGCCACCGGAGCTGGACATGTCCCGCGGACAAGCAGGCGGACGAAGCCCCGGGGAAAACGACAGAAGGCCGGTCCCGTTCCCGGGGCCGGCCTTCGTGGTTGCTGCTGCGGATTCCTAGCGGGAACGCTGGCGCAGGCGCTGCATGTCAAGAATGACGACGGCGCGCGCTTCCAGGCGCAGCCAGCCGCGCTGCACGAATTCAGCGAGGGCCTTGTTGACCGTTTCGCGGGAGGCGCCGACCAGCTGGGCGAGCTCTTCCTGCGTCAGTTCGTGGGCGACCAGGACGCCGTCGGTCGCCGGGCGGCCGAAGCGGTCGGCCAGATCCAGCAGCGCCTTGGCCACACGGCCCGGCACGTCGGAGAAGACGAGGTCGGAGAGGGAGTCGTTGGTGCGGCGCAGGCGGCGGGCCAGGGCCTGCAGCAGCTGGGCCGAAACCTCGGGGCGGGTGCGCAGCAGCGCGTTGAGGCTCTCGTTCTTCAGGCCGGCCAGACGCGTCTCGGACACGGCGGTTGCCGTGGCCGTTCGCGGGCTGGGGTCGAAAAGCGCCATTTCGCCGAAAAGTTCGCCCGGGCCGAGGATGGCCAGCAGTGATTCGCGGCCGTCCGGTGACGTGCGGCCGAGCTTCACCTTGCCGGAGACGATGAAGTAGAGCTGGTCACCCTGATCGCCTTCCCGGAATACCGAGGCACCGCGTGAAAGGTCCACCTCGGTAAGTTCGTCCGTCAGCAGACGGAACGCCTCGTCGTCGAGCGTGGCGAAAAGGGGTGCGCGGCGCAATACCTCGATATCCATGAAATCTCCTGACTAGCTGTGTCGGCTGGGGCGCTTCAGCCATTCTTTCAGAATTTTGGAGCTTCTGTGACGTAGTTGGCACCGAAACGCCCGAAGGGGCCGAAAGCGCACGACTCGGGAAGTCCGCGCAGATCACTGCGCAGGCTAACGCCCGGTCGGCAAACGTTCAGCTTACACCGGTACAATCGTCGCTGAACTGTCTGTGAGGAGCCCCGGTGTTTGGCTTGACCATTTTGGACCTGGCGTTGGTGGTGGCGCTCTTGTCCTATCTGATCCACGGTCTTCGCAACGGCTTCCTTGTGACGCTCGGAGGCATCGCGGGATTCGCGGCCGGCGCCGTCGCCGCCTTCGTGTCCGTTCCCATCGTCAGCGGCCTTGTGGAGGACAGCGGCTGGCGCCTGACGGCAATCGTTGCCACCGCCGTCCTGCTCATGATCGTGGGGAACGGGCTCGGCACCATGATCGGGCGGCAAATCCGCAGCGTGGTCCCGTTCAGCCCCCTCCGCGCGGCGGACCGCCTCGTCGGCGGAGGCGTAAACGTGGTGGTCTCCGCCCTCGTGATGTCGATGCTGGCGTTCAGCATCGGGGCCCTGGGCGTGCCGTTCGTGTCGCAGCAGCTCGCGGAGTCCAAAGTCATCAGGTTCATCGACGGCGTGACGCCGACGCCGGTCAAGGCATCGATGGCCCAGCTTCGCTCCACCGTGATCGGCGAGGGCATCCCCACCTTGCTGGACGGCTTCGGCCAGGGCCAGCCCGTAGCCGTTCCGGACACCAGCACAGACACGCCGGCGCTGAACAAGGCTGCCGCGTCCGTACTCAAGATCGCCGGAACGGCCTACCAGTGCGGCCAGAACCAGACCGGAACCGGCTTCGTGGTCGCCCCCGGGCGGGTAGTGACGAACGCGCACGTGGTCGCCGGGGTCGACGAGCCGGTGGTGGAGACGCCCGGCGGCCGCGCGCTGCCCGGGCGCGTCGTCTACTTTGACTCCCAGCACGACCTCGCCGTTGTGGCGGTGGACGGCCTGCGCTCGGAACCCCTCGCGCTGGCCGCTGACCTGCCGTCCGGCAGCGCCGCGGCCTTCGCCGGCTATCCGCACGGCGGGCCCTTCCAGTCCAAACCGGCCACGGTACAGGACATCGCTACCGTGCTGGTACCCGACATCTATGGCAATAACGCCTCACCCGAGGACGTGTACCGGATCGCCGGCGACGTGCAGCCGGGCAACTCCGGCGGCCCGCTCCTGACCATGGACGGGCAGGTGGCGGGCGTGGTCTTTGCCAAGGCCACCACCGAGTCCTCGCTCGGTTTTGCGATCACCATGGCTGATCTCGGGCCCGTGGCAGCCCAGGCGCCGGGTCTGGGCAGTGCCGTCTCCTCCGGACAGTGCATCAAGAAATAGCCGGACGGCCCGCACAGGCCATAGCCATACCCAGGCTAAAGCCACTCCAGGCTCTGCCCGTGCGGGCCCGTAATGGCCGCCGGCTGGCCGTCCTGCAGCAGCAGGAACCGGCCGCGGAGCCGGGCGTCATCCATTTCCGGGACCACATTGGACCCGTCCGCCTGCGCAGTCACCGTGTGGCCTTCGTTCGAAAGCCAGTGGCAGCCCCGCTCGGCCGCCAGATCCGCCATGGTGCGCCGGAACCGGGAGCGGCCGCCGGCATCCAGGTACCCCATCACGGCGCTGTGGAAAACCACCAGGGCTGCGTCGGCCGGGGCGCGGCCGGCGAGTGCCACGAGCTGTTCGTTGAGGTCGCCGGCCACCAGTAGCGGCGGCCGTTCCTGGGCGATTGCGATCGCCTGGCGCAGCCGTTCGAGCCGGAACTCCTGCTCCGGCCAGATGAGGGCTTCGAGCCAGGCGACGTCGTCCGGGTTGCGCACGTCCAGGGGGTTGAGATCGATCCCGGCACGCCATGCCACCCGGGGAATTTCCGCCGGCAGCGGCACCGGGCCCGAGGTGACGCAGCGCAGGACAGGAAACGTGCCCGGCGTGGCACCGGCCGGAACCAGCCGCGTCGTTCGTGCTTCCGCGGCCTCCGCCGCGCCGGCGTCCGCGGCGCCCGATTCCGCCGCGTCGGCGTCCGCCCGTGCGCCGACAAACTCGTAGCCATAGCGGTCAGGGAACAAAGCCAGCCCGGCCGAGGCGCCCACCTCGATGAGGGCCAACGGGCGGCCCTCCACGGCCGAAATCTGTGCGAGTGACGGCAGCAGGGCGGCGCAGCGTCCGGCCTCGTTCGTCTGCGTGGACCGCGAGAGCACGATTTCCGAAACCTCGGTCCAGCGATCGTCCAGGAAGGTCCGGAACTCGCGGTAGGGGCTGACCTGCGCGCCGAGGAACCGTGCCGCGGCGAGGATCAGCAGCGGCTGCCGCTTGTTGTGCGGCCACTGGTCGATCCGCCGGATCAGCTCGGCGTCCCCGGAGATCCCCACGGCCCACGCGGCGTAGCACGGGGAAGAACCGGGGGCATCGAATGAGCCGAAGTGCCGGTACCACTGCGCCGTAGCCGAATCCGTAGGCGAATCGGCGGCCGAGTCCCCGGACGCCGCCGCGGACTCCGTGGGGGACATGCTCAGTCCTGGTCCGCGTGCAGTCCGGCGAGGTATTCCACCGCGAAGCGGTAGCCCAGGATCCCGGCGCCGGCGATCACGGCCTTGCTGATGTCTGAAAGGTAGGAATGGTGCCGGAAGGCCTCGCGGGCGTGAACATTGGTGATGTGCACCTCGACCGTCGGCAGGGCAACAGCGGAGATGGCGTCCCGGATGGCGACGGACGTGTGCGTGTAGGCGCCGGCGTTGATCACGATTCCTACCGCCTTCCCGCGCGCGGCGTGGATGGCGTCCACCAGGGCACCCTCGTGGTTGGACTGGAAGCACTCCACGTCCAGGCCGTGTGCCGCGCCGGCGTCTTTGGCGAGCTGTTCGACGTCGGCCAGCGTCGCCGTCCCGTATTTCTCCGGCTCGCGGGTGCCGAGCAAGTTCAAATTGGGTCCGTTGAGTACAAGAATGGTGCCGCGGCCTGCGCCGGCGGGGGTGGCTTCAGTCATGTCTGACAATGTATCGCGTAGCGTCGCCGGCTGCCGCCCCGGCGGCGGAAACGGAACGCAGATGACCGCCCGGAAGCGACCGGCCAGCTCTGGCCCGCACCGGCCCGCCTGCTTAAACTGAAAGGACCATCGTGCGGAGCTCCCGTACTGGTCAGTTCGCGCGGTAAGCCCGATCTCGGAGCACATCATGCGCAACATTCATGCAGGAAAACCAATCCGCCGGGCCGCCGTGGGCATCCTCGCCCTTGCGGCGTTCCTCGTGCCGGCGCCTCTGGCCACCGCCGCCCGAGCGGACCGGGATGACCGGACCTCGGTGATCACACTCCCCGGCGCCACCGGTGCTGAAGGCATCGCCGCAGGGGAGGGCGACACGTTTTTCGCCGGCGACCTGCTCAACGGGAACATCTTCCGGGGAGACATTGACAAAGGCAAGGCAAGACTGTTCATCACGGCGCCGGAGGGCCGGGCAGCGGTCGGCATGAAGGTCGACCGGGACAACGACCTGCTCTTCGTCGCCGGCGGCGAAACCGGCCAGGCCTATGTCTATGACCTGGAGACCAAGAAAACCGTGAGAGTCTACGATCTGGCGCCTGCCGGTGCCAGCTTCATCAATGACGTCACCCTGACCCACGACGGCGCGTGGTTCACCAACTCCCGCGCCGGTGAGCTCTACCGGATCCCGATCAGCCGCGACGGGATACCCGGCGACGCCCGCACCCTGGCGCTCGACGCACCCGCCGGCACGGTGGACGAGGGGTTTAACCTCAACGGCATAGCCGCCGCCAAGAATGGCCACCTGCTGATCGTCGCCCACTTCGGCCGCGGCGCCCTTTACAGCGTGGACCCGGACGACGGATCGAACAGGTTGATCGATGTCACGGACTCCTCCGGGGCCCCGGTCACCGTGACGAACGTGGACGGCTTGGTCGTCCGTGGTAACACCCTCTGGGCCGTGCAGAACTTCCTCAACCAGGTCAGCCGGATCGACCTGAAGGGGTCGCTGCGCAGCGGCGAGGTACAGGAAGTGATCACCAGCAAGAACTTCGATGTCCCGACGACGGCGGCGTTGTTCGGCAATACTCTCGCCCTGGTCAACGCGAAATTCGCCACCCCCGCAGCAAGCAGCTTCGAGGTGGTCCTCGTCGCGGCCCGCTCCCGCGGCTGAGGTACCGGGTCAACCGGCGGGACGAGTCCCTATCCTGTTGCGAGGCGCTCGATCCGCCGCAGCGCCAGGGCGCACACCGGAAGGTAGGCCGGCGCCCACCACGGGACCGTGAAGGTGACGAGGCAGCCGCCGTCCTGCGGAATGACCCGGTGGCCGGTTGCCGGGATCCCGGCCACCGACCAGGACCAGTACCGACCGGCCTCAAACGCTGTCACGGTGTACGGCAGCGCCGCACCCAGGACAGTGCGAACTTTGCCGCGGCTGCAGAACGCAAGCCCTCCGGATCCGGGCCGGGCAGCCGGACCGGGCCGGGCCGCGGCCGGCTCGACGCCGGTGATCGACGGCCCCCAGTCCGGCCACCTGGAGGTGTCGGTGAGCAAGGCCCAGACGTCCTCCGTGGACGCGGCGATCCGGCGCGACACGGAGAAAGTCATTTCACTTTCTCAGCGATTGCGCAATCTGGGCCATGACTGTGTTGTCCGCCAGGGTGGTCGCATCGCCGACCTCGCGGCCTTCCGCGACGTCCTTGAGCAGGCGGCGCATGATCTTCCCGGACCGGGTCTTGGGCAGTTCGGGAACCACAAGGATGGTCTTGGGCTTGGCGATCGGACCGATTTCCTTGCCCACGTGGTTGCGGAGTTCCTGGACGGTGTCGTCGCCGGAGTCCACGGCATCCCCGCGAAGGATCACGAAGGCGACGACGGCCTGGCCGGTGGTCTCGTCCGCGGCTCCGACGACGGCGGCTTCCGCCACCGCGGGGTGGGACACCAGGGCGGACTCGATTTCGGCGGTGGAGAGCCGGTGGCCGGAAATGTTCATCACGTCATC
>NZ_JBFUJJ010000030.1:0-38229 GCF_056401435.1 Arthrobacter sp. P4_F10 | reverse complement strand
AGATCGGGACGCATGACTTGAGCGCGGAGCTCGGCAATCCATGATGCGTCAGAGGGAAGGCTTTGGCGCAATGACCAGACGGGAGGCATGTAGCCATTGAAGCTGAAACTACCCGGTACGACGAAATCGAGCAGGATCCCCGCCCCGTAGCTGAAGAGTGCCATCTGAACGACTGAACCACTCTCGCAACAACGGGCCAAGATCCGCCTGGTTCCCGGGGCGGGATGACCATCCAGACCGTGAAGTGGTTGTGCGGGATCTTCAGTTCCATCGCGCGTTCAAAGAGCTCAACTGCCGTCGGGCGGAGCTGTCCGCCGGGAGGAACTGGAATCCTGGGCAGAAGGTGCCGTCGTCGATGAATTAGTTTTCCTCCGGACCTGACGTTGCCAGTTGTGGACAGGGCTGGGGAGGAGAGTGGACGTCCTAGCGAGGCCAGGTTGCCGGACGGAGCTTCAACGTCCTGGACGGCACGGTCAACGGCAACGGAAGCCGGTTCCATAGTTTTGGCAATAGTGTCAGCGACAGGATCTTCCAAACCCAGCAAGCTCAGAGCTGAAGCTGTCCCAGAGTCACCGCCTGCCCGTCCCGGTTGCAGCGTCCATGCTGCCCACCTATGGGCCCCTTCGGATCACTTCCGCGTTGCGTGATAGCCGCTATCGGCACGCGTCGGGGCATCACCGCGGGCACCGGCCGTGGATGACCGAGCTGGTGGAGCAGGCCAAGCTGCGCAAGGAAGCTTAGCGGAACGAGCGGCCCGTCAGCCCTCTTCGGCAACCTCGGCATGCCACCTCCTGCTCACCCAGGCGGGGAAACGGTGCAGCAGCAAACCCGCTGGACCGGTAGATGACGGGGGTGCATTCATGGATCAGGCGGTGTCAGCGCCAGTGCTTGAGGGCGGTGAGGACCTCGCCGTTAGGTGGTCCACCCGATAAGGGAACCTGCCTTATTAAAGTCATAGGCACGGCGGGAGCTCTCTGGTGTTCAGGGAGTTCCCGCCGTGCGGATGGTGTTTGTGGTGCGGGTTCGTCCCTGTCAGTCCTGGCGGACGTTGCTGGGGTCGACGTTCCGGGCGGCGAAGATGAGCAGGCCGGAGGCCAGGATGGGGAGGACGCCCCACCATAGGGTGGCGTTGATCCAGCCGGCGCCGGCGGCGAGGGCGGCGGTGATCAGCAGGCCGCCGATGATCGCTCCGACCTGGCCGGAGGCGTTGATGATGGAGCTTCCGGTTGCCCGGGTGTGGACGGGGAAGCTTTCGCCGGTGAAGAACAGCAGGGCGGAGAAGGGGCCGATGAGGAAGAACAGCCCGGCGCTGTACAGCCCGATGATGAGCGGGAAGTTCCCGTTCGGTGCCTGGAGCATGGTGAAGAAGGAGGCGGAACACAGGATCCAGCCGATTCCGATCGCGTTGCGGCGCCCGATCCGGTCGCCGAGCCAGCCGTGGAACAGGTAGCCGGCGAAGGCCGTTGCATTGGAGATGATGAGTACCAGCAGCGCGTTGTCGAACTCGATGTTCTTGCCGTCCGGTGCGGTAAGCAGCGACGTGCCGAGGATCGCGAATGCAAGGACGCCGAGCCAGTTCAGGAGGAAGGCTCCGCCGATCGTCAGGGTGGACCTCAGCGACTCTCCGCGGAAGACCGAGACGAGTGGGCTGGCCTTCTCCGAGACGTCGATTCCGTATTTGCTTCCGAGCTGCTGCGCCTCTTCGATCCGGCCGTCCTTGATCATCTTGTCGATCTGGTGACGGTGGGCGAATTGGGGGCTCTCCTTGAGCCAGCGTCCGGCGATGACGATGAAGACGGCGGGGAGGGCGGCGACGGCGAAGCAGAGCGCCCACCCGCCGATGGGGAACAGCAGGTAGACGGACCCGGCAGCAAGTACGGAGCCGACCGGCCAGCCGGATTGGACGAGTGAGTAGATGAGACCGCGGCGGCGGGCCTTGGCGGGATCGCTGTTGTGGGCGAACATCTCGTTGAGGTAGGCCGCGTTGATGGCCTGTTCGGCGTAGCCGAGGCCGGCCAGTGAACGCACGAGGACCAGGAAGACGAGTCCCAGGCCGGCAGCGATGCCCACAACCCAGCCGACAGTGGCGGTCAGCAGTGAGGCGACGGCGGCACCGACGACGGCGATCAGGATGCCCTTGCGGCGGCCGATCCGGTCGACGATCGGGCCGATCCCGAAGGCCACGAGTGCAGTGCCGGCGGTCACCCAGGTATTGATCCCCGTGGACTGGGCCGCGCTCAAGCCGAGGTCTGCGGCCAGCACCGGCAGGAGGTTGCCGAACAGGACGAAGTCATAGACGGCGAAGGTCCAGGCGAAGAAGCAAATCCAGGTGGCCAGCCGGACGTCCTTGGGCGTGACATCAGACTCGACAAATTGAAAGGTTGGGGCAGTGGTCATAACGGTTCCTAATTCACGGGGATGGTGGGGGTGTGATCAGTAGGGAACGAAGGGGGCGGCCTGGAGACCAGCGTCAATAACTGGCTCCAGGCCGCCCCTTTTACTGCGTTTACTGGCTTAGGTTGCGGAACTGAGCTCGGCGACCAAAACCTCGCGGCGTTCGGCGGTTGACCTCAGATCGACCGTGAGTTGGCCGCTGACCTCCTTGAGGACCACACCGTAGTCACGGGCGGCCGCCTCGGCGGTCGTGAAGCCGTCCAGCACGTCCTCGAGGACCTTCAGCGGGTCCCGCTTGTGCGGGTCACCGAAGCCACCACCGCTGGGCACGGTGATCTGCAGGGAGTCACCGGCCAGCAGTTGACGTCCGGTGACCTTGGACGGCCAGGACTCCTCGCCCGCCCGGCCGACGTTCTTCACGAGCGAGCCGTTGAGGCCGTCATGGCCGCCGAAGGCGCCCCATGGCACGTCCGACTCGTGGCGTTCACCCTCGCAGGTGATCGCGGTGTCGGTCAGGAAGGTGTTCTCCCGGACGATGCCGATGCCGCCGCGGAATTCACCGGCGGCCGCCGGCTCGGAGCGCAGTTCGTAGCGGTCGGTGCGCATCGGGAACCGCCACTCGAGCTCCTCGATCGGGTTGTTGCGGGTGTTGGCGATGAGGTTGTCTACGGAGTCCGGCCCGTCGCTGGTGGCGCGGGCGCCGTAGGAGCCCTCGTTGACCTCGAGGTAGACCCAGTACTCGCCCTGTTTCTCGTCCCATCCGGAGTAGGAGATGAAGTGGATGTGGGCGGAGTTGCCGGCGGTGACGCGCTCGGGGATGACGGGGGCGAGGGCCCGCAGGGCCAGGTCGACGGCCCGCTGTACCTGGGAGAACCGCGAGAAGGTTGCGGCCGGGTACGTGGGGTTGAAGATGGTGCCCTCCGGGGCGATGACCTTCAGCGGCTTGAGCATGCCCTCGTTTTGGGGCACGAACACGGGGAAGGCGACCTCGTCCAGGAATATCATCCGGGTGATGAACGTGAATGCCGAGACCGTCGTGCCCTCGAATGCGCAGTTGTAGGCGGTGGGCACCTGTTCGGAGGATCCGGTGAGGTCGTAGGTGATCTCGTCACCCTYGATGATCACCTTCACGACGATCGGCAGCTTCTTGCCGTAGTTGCGGCCGTCGTCGTCCAGGTAGCCGACCTCGGTCTCGTAGACGCCGTCGGGGATCTTGGCGATCTCCTGGCGCAGCATCCGCTCCGAGTAGTCGATCCAGCTCTGGCCGGCTTCGCGGACCGCGCCGAAGCCGTACCGCTCGATGAGGGCGGTATAGCGGGACTTGGCCAGCTCGCAGGCGGCGATCATCGCCTGGAAGTCGCCCTCGTTGGAGGTGGGTGTCCGGGTGTTGTTGAGGATGTGCCGGATCAGCGATTCCTGGCGGACGCCCTTCTCGGAAATCTTCACTGCCCGGAAGATGGTGCCTTCGGACTGGATGTCCTGGATGTCCACCATCAGTCCGGAGTACGCACCGCCGTTGTCGATCAGCTGGCCCGAGGCGCCGGCGAAGCCGACGAGTTCCCCGTCGTGGAAGATCGGTTCGATGATCGCGACGTCGGGGGAGTGCGTGGCGCCGAGGTACGGATCGTTGTGCAGGATGATGTCACCGTCGTGGATGTCGTCGCCGAGGACCGAGATCACACCCTTGACGATCTTGGGCATCGAGCCCATGAACATTGGCGTGGAGTCGGACTCGGCCAGCACGTTGCCGTCCTTGTCGAAGAGCCCTGCACCGAGGTCCTCGGACTCACGGATGATCGAGGAGTAGGCCATGCGGAAGAGCACCGATGCCATTTCCTTGGCTGCGGAGTTCAGGGCGCCGCCGATCACGCGCATCAGGATCGGGGTGGCCAGTTTCTCGGCGCTCTGGGTGGCGGCCGGGCAGTCGATGACGAGGTTGCCGGCTGCGTCCACCGCTCCGGAGAATCCCGGAGGAATAACTGTGGTGGAGTCGTACTGCTCGATGATGGCGGGGCCGGTGAAGGTGATTCCCACGCCCATCCTGTCGCGGTCGTAGAAGCCGGTGTCCAAGGTGACCGGCTTGCCATCCTGTTCGAAGGTCACCGGGCGGGTTTCCACCAGGGCGTCATCGAGGGAACCGGACTTGATCGCTTCCGGCGTGGGCAGGTCATCCATCAGGGCGCTGGCCTCCACGCGGATGTTGATGACTTCCACAGTGCCGTTCTTGAAGCGGTGCCCGTACTCCTCGAAGTGGGCGTCGTGGAAGGCTGCCTCGGCCTTTTCCAGCCAGGCCTGGTTAACCGGTCCGGCGGGCGCAGTGAAGCGGATCTCGTACCCCTGGCCCTCGTAGCGCGCGTCGGCGAGCCATTCGAGCTTGCGGCGTCCGGCTGGCACATCCTCGGCATCGAGTTGGGCGTTGGCCTCGCGCTCCAGTTGCTCATAGGAGCCCTGGATGGCGGCGGGGTCCGCGCTGGCGAACGTGAACCGCCTCGTGGCGACGAACTCATACTTCTCGTCGGTAGCCAGCAGGCCGGTCGCAGCCATGATGCCCGGGTGGGCCGGGATCAGCACCTTCGGGACCTCCAGCTCCGCGGCGATCTCGCAGGCGAACAGTGCGCCGGCGCCGCCTGCCGCGACGAGGGTGAAGTCACGTGGATCGTAGCCGCGGCGTACGGAGTTCTGCTCGATCGCCTGGGTCATGCCGAACTTCTGGATCTGCAGCGCGCCGAGGGCGGCCTGGTCCACGGACATGTTGAGTTTTTCCGCCAGACCTTCCATGGCCTTTCGGGCGCCATCGAGATCCAGATCCATGCCTGAGCCTGCCAGGACGCGGTCAGGACGCATGCGCCCCAGCAGCATCTGGGCGTCAGTTGATGTCGGCTCCGTCCCGCCGCGGCCGTAGCAGACCGGGCCCGGGACGGCGCCGGCAGACTGCGGACCGACGCGGAAGACCCCGCCGGCGTCGACGTAGGCGATGGAGCCGCCGCCTGCGCCGATGGTGTCGATGTCCACCATCGGGACCATTGCCTGGTGGTCGCCGATCTTGGTGTCCAGCAGGTGGCGCATGCGCAGTTCACCCTGGTAGGCCACACCGATGTCCGCTGAGGTCCCCCCAATGTCCAGAGTGACCACGTTCTCGAAGCCGGACTGACGACCGGCCCACATGCCGCCGATCAGGCCGCCGACCGGTCCGGACATCATCAGTGTGACGGGCCGCTTGGCGGCTTCCTTGATCGGGACCATACCGCCGGACGACTGCATCAGCAGGATCTCCCGCTTGTAACCCAATCCTTCTGCCTGCTCCTGCAGGCGGTAGAGGTAACGGGAGACCCGGGGCCCGACATAGGCATTCAGCGCCGTGGTGGAAAACCGCTCATACTCCCGGTACAGGGGCACGATCTCGCTGGAAAGGGACAGGTAGGCCTCAGGGAACTCCTCCGCGACGATTTCCCCGATCCGCTGCTCGTGGGCGGGATTCAGATACGAGTRCAGCAGGCAGACGGCGATGGCTTCGACTCCGGCCGCCTTCAGCTCGTGCACGCGCTCACGGACCTCGTCCTCGTCCAGGGGAACCAGGACCTCGCCGTTCGGTGCGGTGATGCGCTCCTTGACGGTGAGCCTGTGGCGGCGCTTGATCAGGGGCTTGGTCTGCCAGGGCAGATCCTGCTGGAGGGAGAAGTTGTACGGCTTCTTGTGACGGGCGATGTGCAGGATGTCCCTGAAACCCTCGGTGGTGATCATCCCGACCTCCGCACCCGTGTGCGTCAGCGCGGTGTTGGTGGCGACAGTGGTTCCGTGCACCAGCTGGTCGATCTCCGAAAGCGACACACCGGCCTTCGCGCAGAGCTTTATGATGCCGTTGATCACGGCCTCAGACGGATCGTGCGGGGTGGAGGGAACCTTCTCCACAACGGCGATGCGCTGGTCGTCGTCCGAGAAATACAAGTCGGTGAATGTACCGCCGACGTCTACTCCGATGCGCTTCATAAGGGGGTCCTTTCGAAAGTTTGGTTCAGGACTGGGTTGAAGGTAAAGACGGGGGCCTCTCGGCCGGGCCCGGATTCACCCGGGATTGGAGCTAGTCCGCTGGGCCGGGGGTCCGGTCCCGCAATCCGATGTGCGGTAGCTCACATCGTTGCTTAGAAAGCAATTTAGTTCCTTTATGAACAACGCGCAATGCTTTTGACGTTCATTTCTTGGGACTTCCCCTTTTGCGTCAGGGGACGTGCGCCTCCCAAAGTGTTGGAGAGCAGCTTGCGGAAGGATTCGGCAAGGCTCTGCCAAGCAAGGTGGGGAGGGGGGAGGACGCGATCGCCGAGGGCTTCCGCCCGATCATCGTCAAGGAGGCCGTGGGCGACCGCGTGCCAGGAGTCGTGGCGTGGAACCTGTTCGATATGGACTCCAAGTTCGGCGACGTGGAGCCGCTGGAGAACGTCATCCAGTACCTGAACAACCTGCCCGACTTCGCTGATACCGTCCCGACCTCGGCGATCCCGGTCGCCAGGGCTGCCGTCGCCTGATCTGACCCTCAATGCCACAGCGCGGCCCCGGATCTCCTGGGCCGCACTGCGGCGTGCCGGGACAGGTATGATTTGTCCTCCGACGAGAGAGGTTGGATGGGCACACCGTACGATGGCTACGGTGACTGCGCGTAGCGCCTGGAGAGGGAGAACCCATGCTTGACCCACAAACAACCACTGACAAACCGCAAGGGGCGGCAGCATCGCTGCTCAACGGTCTTACCGTGCTCGAAGCCTTCTCCGTCGCCAAGCGTTCCCTCCTGGGCGTCACGGAGATCTCCGAGCTCGTTGGCCTGCACAAGAGCACGGTCTCCCGGATGCTTAGCGGCCTGGACGAAGCCGGCTACGTGCAGCGCGACGAGGAAACAGGGCGATACCGCCTCGGGCTCGGGATGATCGGCCTGGCCGGACCACTGCTGGCCGAGCTTAGCGTCCGCCGTGCCGCCCTGCCCCACCTCGAAGAGGTCACACAGGCCACCGGCGAAACGGCCGCGATCGCCGTTTGGAACGGCAGCAACGCGATTGTCGTGGAACAAACGGCTTCCACCCACCAGGTCAAGCACAGCGCGGCGATCGGCACGCGCTACAACAAGTTCGCCAGTTCCTCAGTCCGCGTGTTCCTCGCCGAACTGCCGCCCGAGGAGACCGACCGTCTGCTTGCCGACCGTACGGTCCTGCGGGAGGGCTACCTCGGTCTCGAAGACCCGGCCCACGAACAGCTCGTCGGCGTGCGGGACGACGGCTTCGCCGTCAACGACGGCGAGACCACTTACGAGGAATACGGCGTGTCCGCTCCTGTGCGGGACTACCGGGGCGAAGTCGTCGGCTGCATCACAGCCAGCGCGCCCAGATCCCGAGTGCAGTACATGCAGAGTCAGTCGATCCTGCGCGATGCCGTGCTAGAGGCCGCGGCGCGGGTGTCTACACGGTTGGGCAGCCTGCCGGGGAAACAGATCCAGGTCGCTGACGGCGCTGTTGGCTGATCCGAGCAGGAGCCGATGGGCCTGCGAGTCGTGATCCTCGATGGTTTGCCAGAGCAGGGACCGACGGAACCTCAAGCAGGGCCACCCCCTCGAAGTTGGCAGCTGCTCCCTCTCGGAAGACTTTTTCCAAGTGCGACAGCGCGGTCAAGCGTCTCGATCTGAATGCGGTCGAATACACGATGTTGCTGACGTTCGCCTAGCCGCGTGGATGAATCACCCCGGAAGCGAGGCCGCCCAGCCCAAGCGGGTGGATACTTCCGAGGCAGCCTGTTGTACGGCTTGAACCAGAGCATCCTTGGTGGCGTGCTTGTGCACACGGGAACGGGGGGCGGATGCAGTGATGCACCCAACCACCTTGCCCCGGTAATCCCGAACCGGAGCGGAGACCCCAAACTCCTCCTCCGTAGTCGAACCGTCGTTAACGGCGTATGCCTGCCGGGCGACTTCCTGCAGGTGGGCGGTGTGGTCCAACGGCAAACCATCTCCTGCCGTGCGTAGTATCTGCCCGGATTCGATCAGTTCGGTCGCGAGAGCCGGCGCCAGCTCCGCCAGGAAAACCCGCACCGAAGAGCTCTCGAATTTGTTGTACCGGGTTCCGATGGTGGCAGTGTGTTTGACCTGATTCGGGCTGGCAACCTGCTCCACGACGATGGCCTCGTGACCATTCCAGACCGAGATAGCGCTGGTCTCTTGGGTGCTTTCGGTTAACCTCTCCAAATACGGAACCGCAGCACGGCGGACATCCAGATCCGCCAGCAAAGGGGCGGATAACGCGAGGAGGCCCAGCCCGAGCCGATACCGTCCCGTCTCCTCATCCCGCTGGACATATCCAGCTTCTGTTAGACCGCTAAGGATGCGTGAGACCGTGCTCTTGTGGAGGCCAACACGCTGAGCAACCTCAGTCACACCAAGAACCGGACTTTGAACGGAAAAGGCTTCCAGTACAGCAAGACCATTCAACAGTGACGCCGCAGCTCCTTGGACCTGCCCGTTGTCCTGCCTCGGCCTGCCTGCCACCTTCATCCTTTCGCGCTACGTGACTATCCCGCCACTCTTTGGGGCCATCATATGCCGCAAACTGTACCCGCCTCACTGAGGTTGTCAGTTCCATACTGCGGACGTGAGATTAACGAACAGAAAGCCCGCCTTGGCGGGCCTTCAAAGTGTTCCGCTCAGACTACATCCGAGTTTCGGCAGGCTTCCCTGCCTTTGCCTTGTCCCGAAGGGGCTGCTTTGCTAGCAACATAGTCACAACAGGAGCAACGCACATAGGCCTACTGTGCGCTCTATCCACCCGATATACCTGACCAGGCGGGCCGACGATGTTGCTCGTGGAGCAATGGGAGCCTCATCAGAGAAACCGGGGGATGTTGTCATCGCGTGGCACGAATGTTTCCGCCGGGAAAACTGCGGACGCCTCAGCCCGTGCAGCTGGGGTCGGCGGGCGGCCCCCGGGCAGGCACTGCTGATCGCGCCCGGATCGTGGTCAGCAGTGCCGCCGCGGCCGCGAACCGGACCCTCGCCGGGCTGCCGGAGTGACGCACTCGCCGATGCTCGCCCTATCGAAAGTTGGTGCGGTGGAGATGCGGACTCCGGGCACCTCTGGTGCTGTGCCGGTTCGTGCGCTACAGTATCCACTACAGCAACCTCGTTGCTACCGTAGAAACACAACAGCCGAGAGAGTGGAGAGAACCATGACAACAGAGACAGAGACGTCCAACGACATCGAAGCCCGTCTTGCAGCAGTGCTGGAGGAGGCGTTCGAAGCAGGCACGGGCATCTACAACGAGCGAGGATTCAAGCGTCGGATCGGCTACGGCAACCGCCCCGCCGTCATCCACATCGACCTCGCGAACGCTTGGACCCGTCCGGGCCACCCGTTCAGCTGCCCGGGCATGGAGGAGATCATCCCGAACGTCCAGCGGATCAACGAGGCCGCGCGCGCCAAGGGCGTCCCGGTCTTCTACACCACGAACGTGTATCGCAACCGCGACGCCACCTCCGGGACGAACGACATGGGTCTGTGGTACTCGAAGATCCCCACGGAGACCCTTCCGGCGGATTCCTACTGGGCGCAGATCGACGACCGCATTGCGCCTGCGCCCGGCGAGGTCGTGATCGAGAAGAATCGCGCCTCGGCGTTCCCGGGGACGAACCTGGAGCTCTTCCTGACCTCCAACCGCATCGACACCCTGATCGTGACCGGTGCGACCGCGGCCGGGTGCGTGCGCCACACCGTCGAGGACGCGATCGCGAAGGGCTTCCGCCCGATCATCCCCCGGGAGACCATCGGCGACCGCGTCCCGGGCGTCGTGCAGTGGAACCTCTACGACATCGACAACAAGTTCGGTGACGTGGAGTCCACGGATTCGGTGGTGGAGTACCTGAACCGCCTCCCGCAGTTCGAGGACACGGTCCCGAAGACCCTCTCGGATCCCCAGCCCGAGGTGGCGACCCCCGCGGATCCGGCCTGAGCCGCACCGCACTCTCGGAACCCCGCGGCCCGGCATCCCCAGGCCGACCCGACGACAGCCGGCACCCCTCAGCGGGTGCCGGCTGTCGTCGGGTCGGGCTGGGCTGCGGTGATGAGTGCGTTTCTGGAACACTGGCTGGACCGCCGACGAACTGCGCTCGGYCGGCCTCAGCGAACCCGAGAAGAAGCTTCGCGTGCGCAAGCGTGCAACGTGCCGGAGCACGCTGACGCCGTCGGCGTCGGCGTCGGCAAGGACTGAACAGCCTCACCACCACGGTAGCCTCTCGCCCACGGTAATGATGGTAAAGGTCCTGAACCGGCGTGACTCGTCGCCCACCTGACGCGTGCGAACGCTGTCTTCCTCATGATTTGTCCACCGGTCCAGGACCCCCACCAAGCTCGTTGAGCCAGGCGGGCGACAAAGGCTTCGCCGGCCGGGAGTTCGAACGGTTCATCACCGAGGACCTCGGCGCGCACCTGATCCGCCCGGACCGCAAAGACGAGAAGCCCCGCTTCGGGAACTTCGGCGGCATCCGGCAATGGATCGAATCCGTCTTCGACACCCTCAAAGGCCAACTCACCCTTGAACAGCACGGCGGACGGGCCCTCGCCGGAGTCTATGCCAGAGTCGCGGCCAGACTCTTCGCACTCGCCGCCGGCATCTGGCACAACTGGCACATCGACGCACCCCGCAAACGCTCACTCATCGCCTACGACCACTAAACGAATACGGACTCACTCATCTAGGCAGAGAAAGCCTTTCCGGTACGACATCGGATATCCACGACGTCGACGCGGACTGCCCGTCTTACGTCCATCGCCCAGGCCATGACGGAGGAATAATCCCAAGGACAGCGCCACATTCAGTCAACAGGGAGCGCCCAAAGCGGCAGGTCTCGATAGGCCGAAGAGCGGGCCTGCTCACAAGGTCCCTCCAATCGAAGCCGGTTGCAGCATCGGCCCTGTCGCACGAGGCGCCTTCGGTGCTGTTGGCGCTGAGAGGCAATGTCGGACATAGAGCGCCGGTGCGAACGAGTAGCCGGTAACCTCCGCCAAATCTGGCTGACAAGAGCGAAGCGGTTCCACCTTACGGGACATGACCACGTTATGCGCGACTCCGAAGCCGCGGGAAGAGCTCGGACATCGCCGCGCCCGTGAGGCGCGGCGTCAAAGGGACATTCTGGCAGGTCACCAGCTCGCCGAGGACCCCGGCGCGAGGTGGACAGGACCGCGCTTCGCCCGTTCGTTCTCCACGGTCGTCTGTGCGCCTCGCATCGGTCTAAACGTCTGCAGGACCCGTATCGGTCAATCCGTCACGGCAGGGCCTCAGGGCGCGCGAAAACTGTGCGACGACTTGATGGATGCCGCGAGGTCGGAGCGGAAGAATGCCAACACCTCCGCAGCACGAGCCGCGTCGCTGGAGGATGTCGCGACAGCACCCGCGAAGACCGTGCTGATCGCGCAGTCGGCGGGGAGGACGCCGAGGATGCGCACGCCGGGCTGCCCGACCAACTCGCTGAGCTGCTGCAGGCCGAGATCGACCTCGCCCTCGGCGAGCAGGCGCGCCACGGGCACGCCTGGACGGGCCTGCACCAGCCGGTCGCGGACCTCATCGGTCATGCCCCAGTGGTCGATCATTAGCAACAGTTCGGTTCCGCTCGGACCGGTGGAGTATCCGATGCGGGATGCCGTGCGCAGGGCGCTGCGAAGCTCATCGGCATTCGCAAAGGCCGTGCCTTCGGGACGTTTGGCTGCATCGGGGCTGCGTGTGGGCACGCCTACGGCTACCTCCGACAGGACGATCGGGGCGATGGATGCCGGATCGACGTGCCGCTCGGCAGCGAGGCGTTGGAGAGCGTCCACGGCGAGGAACACAAGGTCGAACGGCTCGCCGACGGTAACCCGCTGGGCGGCGTCCACTCCGCCGACGGATTCGAGCTGCAGAAGCGGTAGCCCCGCCGCGGCGGCAGCTTCAGCGAGGTCGGCGAGAACGTGGCGGGTGGCCATCGACGAGATCGCCCTCATGCGGCATCCTCGAAGGTCTCGGCGTCGACTTCGGCGGCAGATGCCGGTGCATAGCGCGCGCCAGAGATGGTGGCCGTGCCAATCAGCTCGCCGGCCCGCGCCAGCAGCGCGCCGTCGACAGAGATGCCGACCGCCGCCATGTTCTCGCGCAGGTGCGCGACGCTCGTTGTTCCCGGGATCGGCAGAACGTGATCGCCGCGGGAGAGCAGCCAGGCCAGTGCGAGCTGTGCGGGCGTGCAACCGGCCTCCGCGGCCAGCTCTCGCCAGAAGTCCAGCAGTGCCGCATTCGCACCCCAGTGCTCGGGCTGGAAGCGCGGCATGCTGCGGCGGATGTCGTTCGGGGCCATCTCGCCCGGGTCCTTGATCGCATCGGCCAGGAAGCCCCGTGCCACCGGGGAAAACGCAACCAGAGTCACGCCGTCCTCGCGAGTGGCGTCGAGCATGCCAAGCTCGGCATTGCGGCTCCACAGCGAGTACTCGTTCTGCACAGCCGCGATAGGGGTGATTGCCTGCGCCTCGCGCAGCCGCGCCACCGACACCTCGGACAGGCCGATTGCGCCGATCTTGCCCGCGGCGACCATCTCGGCCAGCGCGCCGACGCTGTCGCCGATCGGCACCTTCTTGTCCCAACGGTGCAGGTAGTACAGGTCGATGTAGTCGACACCGAGCCGGCTCAGCGAAGCATCGACCTGTGCGCGCAGCGTATCGGGGCGTCCATCGATGACTTTCACGCCGTCGACGGACGCCATCCCGCATTTGCTCGCCAGGAACACCTCGTCGCGGCGCCCCGCGATCGCGGCACCGACAAGTTCCTCGTTGCGGCCGCCGCCGTAAAGCGTCGCCGTGTCGAGCATCCCGATGCCTTCGTCAAGAGCCGCGCGCAGCATCGCCAGCCCCTCGCCACGCGACGGGGGGACGCCGTACGCGTGGCTCAGCGACATGCAGCCGAGCCCGGTGGAGGGCAGCCTCACGCCAGCTGCTTCTCAAGCGAGCCGAGCACGCGGTAGCAGTCGATCACCTGGCGAAGCGACGAGTTCGGCTCGCGTCCCTCGCGGATAGCCGAGATGAACTCACGATCCTGCAGCTCGATACCGTTCATGCTGACAGCGACGTGCGACACGTCGATCGACTCCTCACGGCCGTTGTAGAGATCGTCGTAGCGCGCGACGTAGGTCTCGGTGTCGCCGATGTAGCGGAAGAACGTGCCGAACGGCCCGTTGTTGTTGAACGACAGCGACAGCGTACAGATCGCGCCCGACTCGCTCTTGAGCTGGATCGACATGTCCATCGCGATGCCGAGTTCGGGGTGGATCGGGCCCTGGATCGCGTTCGCCTGCACGATCTTGCCTGCCTGGTAGGCGAACAAGTCGACGGTGTGCGCGGCATGATGCCACAGCAGGTGGTCGGTCCAGGACCGGGCCTCGCCCTTCGCGTTCGTGTTGGTGCGGCGGAAGAAGTACGTCTGCACGTCCATTTGCTGCACGTGGAACTCGCCCGAGGCGATCCGGTTATGTACCAACTGGTGCGAGGGGTTGAAGCGGCGGGTGTGGCCGACCATTGCGACGCGATTGGATGATTCAGCCGCCTCGAGCGCTGCCTCGGCGTCCACGAGCGAGTCGGCCAGCGGAATCTCGACCTGCACGTGCTTGCCGGCGGCGAGCACCGCCTGGGTCTGAGACGCGTGGAGCCCCGTGGGCGTCGCAAGGATCACCGCGTCGACGTCGTCGCGCTCGAGCACGGCGTCCAGGCCGACAACGGCGTTCGCGACGCCGTATTTCTCGGCGACCGCCTGGGTCGGTTCGAGCCGCGTGCCGCTGACGACGGTCACCTCGGCATCGGGGATGTTCATCAGGCCGTCGAGATGTTTCATGCCGAAGGCGCCTGCGGCGCCGACGACGGCCACACGGATCTTGTCAGTCATGGGGGCTCCTTTGTTGCGGATGCGGTCAGTCGGTCGGGTTCGTGAGAACAAGGTGGCCGACGGCGGTGTTCGACGCGGGCACGTGGTAAAAGCGGTGGTTCACCTCGGGGCTCTCGCCTCCGAACTGATCATCCATCGCACCGCGCGCGATGAGCCAGTCGACGAGCTCGATGCCCTCGGACCCGGCCTCGTCGACGTACTCCATGTGCTGCCATTCTGTCAGGCCCACGGGGTCGGCGATGAGGTGGTCCAGGAATGCGTTGTCCCACTCCTCGTTAATGAGGCCAGCGCGTGGGCCCTGCAGCTGGTGGCTCATGCCGCCGGTTCCCCAAATTTGTACGTTGAGCGGCTCACCGTCCCACTTGTCCAGCGCACGGCGGAGCGCACGCCCGAGTTCGTAGCAGCGACGTCCGGACGGCACCGGGTACTGCACAACGTTTACGGCGAGGGGGATGACCCTGACGGGCCATTCCTCGACATCGCCATACACGAGCGACAGCGGCACCGTGAGGCCGTGGTCTACGACCATCTCGTTGACGAGCGTGAGGTCGAAGTCGTCCTGGATCACGGACTGGGCGATGTGTGCGGCCAGCTCGGGATAGCCTTTGACGTCGGGCACCGGGCGGGGGCCATAGCCCTCGTCGGCGACCGGGTACTCCGCGCCGGTGCCGAGTACGAAGGTCGGGATGATCGAGGAGTCGAAGGCCGTGGCGTGGTCGTTGTACACCAGGATGACGACGTCGGGCAGGTTCTCCTTGGCCCACTTTCGCGTCCACTCATACCCGGAGAACACCTTCTTCCAGTACGGCTCCTCGGTCTTGCCGAGGTCCATCGCCGCGCCGATCGCCGGCACGTGCGAGGTGAATAGTGCCGAGGTGTACTGCGCCGGAGCATCCTGCCGCATCGTCTCGGCCTTCTGACCGGGCTCAGGAGGCGTCCATCCGTCGAGATCCTTGAGGCGGTTTCCCTCCGGGCGGCGCCCACCGCCGATCATCATGTCTCGGTACGCGGCCTCAGACATGCCCGTCATCGAGCCGGCCATCTGCTGGAAGCTCAGGCCGTGAGTGGCGCCGATCTTGGCCAGGAAGTAGATGTTCCCGCCCTCGGCGATGCAGGTGTTGAGGTCGATGTCGAGCACCGCCTGGCGCTGCACCGGGTTGAGAGGCCACTCGTCCAGGTACGCACCGCGGTCGGCCAGGTACCGTTCGCGGTTCTCCGGTTTCATCAGCGACATGCAGAACTGGTTTAGGTTGTAGCCCTTTCGGGCCTGCTCGGCATCAAAGATGGTGGTGCCAGGGACGTTCTTGTACGGTTTGTCGAGTGCCATGTCATACTCCTTCGGGCCAGTAGAGGCGGCGAGGATTGTCGACAAGCAGCTGCTGCTGCAGTTCCGACGTCGCCGCGATCTGCGGGATGTAGTCGACCAGAAGCCCGTCGTCGGGCATGTGGTCCTTGAGGTTGGGGTGCGGCCAGTCGGTTCCCCAGAGGACGCGGGAGGGGAACTCCTCGACTACGCGGCGGGCGAAGGGCACGACGTCGCGGTAGGCGTGCTGTTCGCCTTCGAGAGCGCGGGGGCCGGTGACGGACAGACGCTCAGGGCAGGAGACCTTGGTCCACACGTTAGTGTTCTCACGCATGAATCGCAGGAACAGTTCGAACTCGGGACCGTCCGGGTCCTTGGTCACGTCGGGCCGTCCCATGTGATCGACGACCAAGTCGGTCGGGATCGACGAAAAGAAGTCGTACAGCTCGGGCAGATCCTCGGCCTCGAAGTAGATCACAACGTGCCATCCAAGTGGCGCGATCTTGGTCACGATCTCCTCGAGCGAGTCGGTGGGCACGCGGTCGACCAGACGTTTCACGAAGTTGAACCGGACGCCCCGTACCCCGGCCTCATGCAACTCGGCGAGTTGCTCGTCGGTCACGTCACGGCGGACGGTCGCAACGCCGCGGGCGCGACCTCCGCTACGCTGCAATGCGTCGACCAGGGCCCGGTTGTCGGAACCGTGGCATGTCGCCTGTACGATGACGTTGCGGTCGAATCCCAGCTGGTCTCGCAAGGCGAACAGCTGGTCCGCCGAGGCGTCGCACGGGGTGTACTTGCGCTGAGGTGCGTAGGGGAACTGCCCGCCCGGCCCGAACACGTGGCAGTGGGCGTCTACAGAGCCCTCTGGCAGCCGGAACGTCGGTGTGCTCGGTCCGTCATACCAGTCGAGCCAGCCCTCCGACTTCTCGAAATCTCCGGTGGTATCGCCGTGTGTCATCATCAGTTCTCCACGTATTCCAGGCCGGCCTTGGCGAGAGGCTCGCGCATGCCGTAGATATCCAGGCCCAAGACGCCTTCACGGAACTTCACGCGTTTGGCTTCCTCGTTATCCTCGCGCTTCTGGCTGGCGTCTGCCACCGCTCCGACAAGCTCGCCCGGGACAACCACGACGCCGTCGACGTCGGCCACGACCACGTCGCCAGGGTTCACCACGGCGTTCGCGACCACTACGGGGATGTTCACCGATCCGAGGGTGGCCTTGACCGTGCCCTTGGCGTTGACAGCGCGGGAGAACACCGGGAAATCCATCTTCTCCAGATCGGCGACGTCGCGGACACCACCGTCGATCACCAAGCCCTTGCAGCCGCGGGCGGTCAGCGAGGTGGCGAGCAGCTCACCGAAGAAGCCGTCCTCGCTTTCGGTGGTGCAGCCGGCGACGATCACATCGCCCTCCTGCACCTGCTCGGCCGCGACGTGGAACATCCAGTTGTCACCGGGCTGCAGCAGCACGGTCACTGCCGGACCACAGAGCTTGGCGCCGGTGTAGGCCGGCCTGATGTAGGGGCGCAGGAGCCCGACTCGCCCCATCGCCTCGTGGATAGTGGCGACGCCGAACTGCGAAAGCCGTTCGACGTCCGTGGGATCCGGACGTTCGATGTTGGTGCGGACGATGCCGAGGTTGTTCAGTCGCATTTGATGGTCCTCTCAGAGTCCGCGCGCAGTAAGGGCGCGGTCAAGCCGTGGGTAGACACGGCGGGCGTTGGCTTCGAACACCTGCGCGCGCTGTGCGTCGTTCAGGTTCGTGGTGGCGTCGACGTACCGCTTGGTGTCGTCGAAGTAGTGTCCACTGCGCGGGTCGACGTCGCGCACGGCGCCGATCATCTCGCTCGCGAAGAGGATGTTCTCGGTCGGGACGACCTTGGTGAGAAGGTCGATGCCCGGCTGGTGGTACACGCAGGTGTCGAAGAACACGTTGTTCAGCAGGTGCTCCTCGATTACGGGCTTGCCCAGCGCCATTGCGAGTCCACGGAAGCGCCCCCAGTGGTAGGGAACGGCGCCGCCGCCGTGAGGGATTACGAGCTTCAACTCGGGGAAGTCGCGGAACAGGTCGCCCTGGAGCAGTTGCATGAACGCGGTGGTGTCGGCGTTGAGGTAGTGCGCTCCGGTCGTGTGGAAGGCCGGGTTGCACGACGTGCTGACGTGCACCATCGCCGGGATCTCGTACTCGACGAGTTTCTCGTATATCGGGTACCACGAGCGATCGGTCAGCGGCGGGGACGTCCAGTTGCCGCCGGACGGGTCGGGGTTGAGGTTCACGGTGACAGCGCCGAGTTCCTCGACGGCGCGAGTAAGCTCGGCAACGCTCGTCGCGGGATCCGTACCGGGGGACTGGGGGAGCATCGCCCCCATTAGGAAGTGTTCGGGATAGAGCTCGCTGACGCGGGCGCACAGGTCGTTGCAGATCCGGGCCCAGGTCTCGCTCACAGCGAGGTCTCCGATGTGGTGCGCCATGAACGAGGCACGAGGGCTGAATACGGTGACGTCGCTGCCGCGCTCGTTCATGAGCTTGAGCTGGTTGGCCTCGATGGTCTCACGGATGTCGTCATTGCTGATGCGCAGGGTCGCGGGGTCAGGAGCGTCCGCGCGTCCTTCAGTGAATGCGATCTGCAGGTCACGCCAGGCTCCGAGCTGTGTTGGAGCTGTGGTGTAGTGGCCGTGGATGTCGATAATCACGTGTGTCGTCCTTGTCACTGGGTGTAAGCGGTGCGAGAGCAGCTGCACGTCGTTGAATCAGTGCTGCCCCAAACTGACTTTAGGGGTGTTTGCCACTGTGATCCAATAGATATGCAAAGACAGAGCCATAGATAGGATCTATGAGATGACGTTCACCGACCTCAACCAGCTCCGGACATTCGTCACGCTCTACGAGCTGCGCAGCGTCACGGGCGCCGCCAGGCGACTGCACGTGACACAGCCCACGGTCAGCTATTCCCTGAAGCGGCTCAGGGAGCGGTTCGGCGACGAGCTGTTCCGTCGCGAAGGGAACGACATGGTGCCGACCGCGAAGGCGACGCAACTGTTTGGGCCCCTACACAACGCCTTGGCACAAATAGACGCGACCGTCATGGGATCGGACGTGTTCGAACCGACYGGATTCAGCGGCGAACTCGTCCTCGGACTCACCTCGATCGGCGAGCAGACGTTCCTCCCACCGATCATGACCGCCCTCGGGCGGGTCGGCGCCGATCCGCGGATTCAGGTAGAACGGCTCGATTCAGACGAGGTCGAGGGCGGGCTAATCCGCGGCACCATCGATCTGGCACTGACCGTGTCGCGGATCAGCACACCGCGGCTGTGGAGGACGCACGTGCGTTCGGTCGAATACGTGGCGCTGTCGTCCGGGTCCCATCCACTGCCCGCGACCGGGCCTGACATGTTCGAGGGGAGGCGCTTTGTGCGGGTTTCCGCCCGTGGCGGGCACGTCTATCCTGTGCAGGCGCTGACCGAACACGACTTGATGTCCCAGGTCGTGCTGACCATGGAGGAATACGGCACCGTGCCCGCCGTGCTCGAGGCGACGGATCTGGTCGTCCTGCTGCCTCGACATGTAGCGGGGGTGTTCTGCGGCTGGTTTCCCGGCCTTCGCATCGCCGAGCTGCCCTGGTCCGGGCAGAGCACGCCGGTGGAGTTGTACACGCGGCGCGAGGCCAGCCTCTCGCAGGCGCAGCGATGGTTCCGCTCGCTGGTGCTTGATGCGGTTGCGGCGGATGAATACAGGTCGTAGTCGTAAGCGTCTGCGGGCGTCTCAAAATCGGACAGGCCGCTCACGCTGCATCGGCGCAACTGAAGAGGTCGGTGGGGACGGTGCGACGCGGTGTCGCCAGTCGACCTCGAGATTGTGAGGTTCTTGTAATGAAGGCACCTGTTATTCACGGCACTGGCAGCATGACCTGGGAGAAGGCCCGACCATGTCCTGCAGGGTGCTACCACTCGCTCTTGAGAATCGGCTGGATCGTAGGCCACCTCATCGACGCGACACAGGCAGGACAGTCAGGCTTCCCATCGCCGGCCGGTCCAAGCGGAGCGCTAGCGTTTCGTCCTGTTCCAGCTGGCCTTACCCGGAGCGAACGGGCTACGCACATGGATCGACCATGACGAGTGCGGGTGGATCGTCAGAATCGCGTGCTCCCACCAGGCGCGGGCTTCGTTTGAGAGCTCCGGTAGAACCGCATCCTTGTCGGCGTCGTCCTCCGGACGGGGACGCAGCGCCTTCCAGACCAGCTGCACCTCGGGCGCCCCGGTCGGGATGCCGTCGACGTCGATCACTGCACGATCCCACGGCAGTTGCAGTCGGGGATCTCGGCGATAAACCCAGACGCGATCCGTGCCGTCCTCGACGTCGACCTGCAGTACCCATGCGCCCGTCGCGTCGTCATGGATACGGATCGGCTGCAGATCGGCATCCATATCAGCCTCTGCCCAAGGGAGAACGCCGTCGCCTGACGGAGCCCACGCGCTAAACGGCGCCGGCAGGTCTTGCACCAGTTGGGGCAGGTCGGCGATCGTCGTGCTGACATCGACATTGTCGTGCTCGCGAGTGTTAGTGCCGAGCCAGTGGTCGAGCGCCACCCCTCCGGACAGCCACCAACGCGCCGATGACGGCCCGAGCAGCTCCGCTATGACTCGCGGGGGCAGGGGTTCCCAGCGCGTCGCGAGGGTGGGTGCGGATGAGGCCATGGCTCAAGGCTACCCGTAGGCGGCGGTGGTTTGTCGAAATGGCATTGGGATCGAACCCACCTGTCCGTGAACCGTCCCGGTTTTGATGCCGCTATCTTCTGTGAGACAGATAGTGATTATGCCCAAGCAGTTCCCTTCACCCGGCCTGTGCCGGTAGGCAACAGCAGCCTCAACGGCGTGACGTAATCCGCCCATCGGCAGAGGCCCAAGCAGGGGGTAGCCCGAAAGGTTACCCTCCGATCGGAAACTCCTTTTTCTTTTTCATGCCGGCCCTGCGGGGCATGAACGACGACGGCGGGACCCCTCGCCGGAGACCCGCCGCCGTCGGACTGCCGTCAGCTGCCCCTTTTGTACGGAGACGCAGTTCAGATGGGTGTGGCGTCCGTCATGAGAATAGTGGGCTGCGCCGCCTGGGTGAGGGACGACCTGAAGATTCAGGGTAGAGGGGTGCGGGGGGTCGTGGAGTATTTCCTGATGGGCGACGCGCAGCTCGATGGCAGTGGCCAGCGGCTCGCCTGTCCCGGGGTTGCGGTTAAAGCGCGGGTGGGCGCCGCTTGAGACCTGTAGCCGGATGCGGTGGCTGCTGCGGAAGCGGTGGGCTGTCGGCCAGAGCTGGATGTGGACGGTTCGGATTCTTTCGGGGTCCGGGAGGTTGTTTCCTGGGTGCAGGCGGATGATCCCGTCGCAGAGATTTAGTGACCGGCCGTGCGGATCCACGTCGCAGAGCCTGGCATGGAAGTCTGTGTGCTCGAGGCTGGAGCGGATGTACAGTGTCGCGGTGACGGGGCCGATGACGTCGAGATCGGTTTCCAACCGGTTGCTGGTGAAGGTCAGGACGTCCGTGCCGGCTTCGAGTGTCCTGTTGTCCTGGCTGCCGGCGCCCCAGCCGACGACGCTGCCGCCAGCCGCGGGTGTCGGGTTGGCCGGGTCGTAGACGTAACGGGACGGGGGCGAGGGCGGGGCCGGCCGCATGTCGAGTATTCCGGCAGGCTGCAGGTACCACCGGGCCGGACGGCCGGTCGCCGGGGGCCAGCCGGGCAGTTCGGCCCAGTGGCGGGTGCCGGTGACCCGCACCCTGACCGGCAGAGCAGGTTCTGACGGGCGTCGGTTTCCGAGCGCGCGGTCAAGCGTGGCGAACGCATCGCGCTGGTAGGACCGGAGTGCCATGTTCCGGCCGTGAGCCGCCGAGCTGATGAACAGCCGCACGGATCGTCCCGGGCGACTTAGCGCTGCGTAGTCGGCAAGGACGTTGGGGAGGAAGAAGTCCCACCACGCTCCGGCCAGATGCACGACCGGAGGCATGTTCGAGGCGTTGGGGCGGTAATCCATTGCCGCCCAGTATTCGTCGTAACGCTCGTGCCGGATCCATTCCTGGAAGTATCCGATCCGGTCACCCGTGGCGACCCTGTCCGCTCCACTGACCGGCAGCTGGTTCGCGGCGCGCGTCAACCGGGCCTTGGCCGTGAGCGCCGACACGGTCCGGGTCCGGATAGATTGGTCCGGGCTAAACATGCTGCTCACCAGTTGGGCCCATCCGAGGGCGTTGCCGAGGGCGAAGACACCTCCGGGGTACATGAACGTGTGATAAAAATCCGATGGACCGACGTCGAGGATCGCCGCTTTCCATTCGGGTATCACCTGGGAGGCCAAGTCCCATTGGGCGTACCCGAGGTAGCTGGCGCCCCACGTGGCGAACGCGCCGGGGAACCAGTCCCGGCCCCGCATCCACTCGATGATCGCCAGGCCGTCGTCGCGGTTCATCACAAATCCGTTGAAGGTCCCGCCGGATCCGCCGGTGCCGCGCAGGCTCTGGACAAGGACCTGGTAGCCTCGCTCGGCGATCAGCCGCGACACGAGGATGTTGGCTGACCCCCTCCCATACGGCGTGCGGATCAACACCACCGGCGCCCGGGCGTCGGTCACCGGAAAATACCGGTCCGCCAACAGCACCACCCCATCCCGCGCCGGGATCGCCAGATCGCGCTGCACCCCTACGGATGGCGACCGAACCGGTGGAAGGCCAAGCAGCCAGCCCAGAAGCCGGCCAGACGTACTCACCGCCTCACTTTTCCTCCCACGAGAGGACCTCCTTAGCGGGCTGGCCCCGTTGTTCCTTCTAGAACGAACAGTGGCTCTCAGCACCAGGCGGACTCGCATAAAAAGTTTGCTGCTGAAGTGGACTGACTTGCGAGTTGCCGCTGCAGATAAGCATGCATGTTCTTCGGATACCGGGCCACTCTTTCTCCGGGACGGTTCTAAGGCCTTCGCCGCTGGTCTGGGAGAGTGGGCGGTCAAATCGCGGCTTGAAATGGCGGTTTGCGGTTCCGTCTGCGCGCGGCTGTGCGGGAACAATTTAGATGAGTCTTTCGCGGCGGGGGAGCGGTCGGAGGGTGTTGCGGTAGGGGGCCGGCATAGGTGCAGGGGCCAGACGCTTGCCGGCCGGGGCCCTCAACACCGCCCCGGACCACGGCTGGCGCTTAGATGATCCGCGGCGCGCACATCAGTGGCCGCGGGCTGAGCCAGGTTCTTGGGCACTTCGAAATCGTTAGGATGGCGGGTATGGGGCTAGGCACAGTGCTGATCTGCGGTGCCGGTATCGCCGGCCCGACCCTGGCTTACTGGCTGGCCCGGGAGGGATTCCGCCCGACGGTCGTCGAACGCGCCCGGGGACTGCGCTCCAGCGTTAACCCGGTCGATGTGCGTCGCGGGGCCGCCCAGGTGGCCGGCCGGATGGGAATCCTGCCGCGTTTGCGTGACGCGGCCACCGACGCGACCGGCTTCGCGTTTGTCACACCCTCCGGCCGCCGGATCGGTCCGCTAAGGCTGGGCCGGTCACATCGCGGCGAGGTCGAGGTGCCCCGGGCCGACCTATCGGCGATCCTCTGTGATGCCGCCCGCGACGATGCCGAGTTCGTCTTCGGCGACTCGATCACCGCGCTGCGCCAGGACGCCGGGGGAGTCGACGTCACCTTCGAGCACGCGGCCCCGCGCCGGTTTGACCTGGTGGTTGGCGCCGACGGGCTGCACTCGAGCGTGCGCACCCTGGTGTTCGGCCCGGAGGCGGACTTCGTCCGCCACCTCGGGCTGTACGTCGCCACACTGCCGCTCGACCGCCTCGCGGCAGATCCGGCCACGATCCTGATGTACAACGCGCCGGGCCGGTCACTAACGGTGCACCCCGTGCGGGGCAGCGAGGGGGCCGCGTTCATCTTTCGCGGCCCGGACCGGCCCGGGCTCGACCGGCGCGACGTCGAGGCCCATAAGCGGATCACTCTCGACGCCTACGCCGGCTGGCCGGCACCCGCGCCACCCGTGCTGCCTGAGCTGCTCGAGCGCCTGCGCGCCGCCGACGACCTGTACTTCGACTCGGTCAGCCGGGTCCGGCTGCCGGCCTGGTCCCGCGGCCGGGTCGCGCTGCTCGGAGACGCCGCCTCCTGCATGTCCCTGTTCGGAGACGGATCCAGCCTGGCCATGATCGGCGCCACCACCCTGGCCGAGACATTGGCCGTCACCCCCGAGGACCACGCCGCCGCCTTCCGCGCCTACGAAACCCGCCACCGCAAAGCCAGCGGCCCGAGCCAACGCGGCCATACTCTCGCCTCCGCGCTGCTTGTGCCCGCGACACATACCGGCATTACCGTCCGCAACCTCACCGCATGTTTGCTCCCACGCGTGCCGACCCCACCACCGCGCTCCGCGGGATCCAAGTGACCGGCCCTGCGAACGCCTCAGCGGGGCGAACTCGAAAGCGCAACCGGCACACCGGCCCGCACCGCAGATCCTTGCCCCGGCGCGTCGGCGGCTGACGCAGATGGGCGAGTGAGCGCCGGGACGTTATTCACGCCATCTGGGGTCCGAACAGGATCTGCTGTCGGCTTTTGAGTACGTTGGGGAAGCTGCGTGCATCATCGACCGCAGCGGCACCGCCTACCGCCTGGCCCTGGATCCGAACCGCCACCTGATCCTGGGACCCTCCCGCGGCCCGGTGGAATTCCATTGGCTCCGCCACGCGTGGCTGGACGCGCAAAACGCGCACCCGGAGGGGCACCGGCTCCGGCGCTTCTACCCCGCTACCCGTCACGAAGTGGTCTCGGACCTGTTCGAAACCCTCGGCTTGGAACGCGGGACAGCACCGGCCGCGGGCGCCTGGTCTCTGAACATTGACGGCCTTGCATCACACCCGTCCAACATTCAGGAGATCGACCAAAGGCTCGCAAGCCAGGACCGGCTGGAGCAAGCCCGTGTGGAGGACCCCTTCGGACACCTCTACCGGCCCGCACGACACCGTAAACACCGGTACCTGCGGCCCGCCGCCGGATCCATCCTCTACATCGAAATCCCCGCCCGCGGCTCCATGAGTTCGCGGTGAAGACCGCGCAACGGCCGGTGTTAAGGGTCCGTCCAGATTGATGCCGGCCCGGGAAGCGCGGCCCGGGCCGGTGTTATCGTCGGCAGTGAACACGACGGCGGGCATCGCGCGGAGAGGTACACATGACCACGATGAGCAGGCCGCCTGCGGATCCTTCGGCGGTGCGGCCGGGAGTCGGGGAGAACTTCAGTCGGTGGCTGCTGTTCGGTCTGCAGGACGCCAAGGGCGTCCGTCAGGGGCCCGGCGCGGTGAGCGACTCCCACCTGAAGAAGCATCAGTGGTGGCCAAACCCTTCGGACTGGACGAGCTCCTGGCCCGGCTGCGCGCCGGCCAACGCCGGACCACCCAAGCTGACGAAGCGCGCGTGGTGACCACAGCCTCCTTCACTGTCGACCTGGCCCTGAGACGCGTCACCCGCAACGGGCAGGACGTGCGCCTGACCCCCACGGAATGGGGCATCCTGCAAATCCTGGTCCGGAACCCCGAAAAACTCGTCACCCAGCAGCAGTTCCTCACCGAAATCTGGGGTGCCGCCTACACCAAGGCAGCCAACTACCTGCGGGTCTACATGGCCCAGCTCCGCCGCAAGCTCGAACCAGAACCCGGCAACCCCCGCCACTTCATGACCGAGGCGGGCATCGGATACAGGTTCCAGCCCTGATCCGGCCGCCACCACTCCGGCGATCGGTCGCCGTACGTTCACCGGCGAGCGGCCCCGGATCCTCCGGCAGCCACCATCACCCGCACCGGTGGCCGCTGACCCGGCTCTGGGACCCACAGACGGTTGACCCCGCTGGCTGGCATACAGTCTGMCATGGCTGTCGGACTGAAATTGGAAATTGAGTTCTCCGGACCTGAGGGACAGCGTGCCACGTTCGGAGATCTCAAGCGTTTTGTGGCGCGCGCAGATGCAGGCGGTTGCTCAGACGAGGACAAGCTGCACATCGAGATGAACGAGAACGACGAAATCACTGGATTCTCGCTCTACCTCGATCCAAACTCCTAAAATTACCCAACGAATGCACGGTTCCCCGACTTTGACCGCAAGACAGAGATGTCTCATCAGAATTCCTGCCGGGCGCAGCCGGCCAACGATGATGGGCGAGTGACACCAGGGGATCCCGCCGCCCCCCTGTGGTCCAGCCGCAGAGTTCCCGTAGTCCGCCGGGAGCCAGGGAAGCCCCGGACAACGAATGCCCTCTGGGGCTTCCTTGGTCGTTCGACACCGGCTATAGCACGGGCGATGCGTCAGGCGTGGGCGGTTCCTCGTCGTGCAGCGAGGGGGTACGCGGCGGCGCCGATGGCGGTGTCCAGGACGATGAAGGCCAGCAGGCTCCAGCCCAGTTGCGGGCGCACAGCACAGACCCTGGCCCAGTTCGGCATTGCCGGACCATTGATCCTCGGCGGGGGACTCGGCATCAACGTCCCTCGACTTTAGGCCGACTTCCGCGACGAGCTTGCGGGTAAGGGCAACACGGATGTGCGGGGCACGCCAGCGTTGATTGACGTCTGTGCCAGGCCAACACAACCACGTGCCCGAAGGCTGCTGAGCGGCGGCGAAGTTCACGCAAGTGCCGCCATATGACTGATGAAAGTCTTCGGTCGACGAATTGCGGCCGCGAGTGCTGACAGGCCGGGCCCTGGCCTCTGACACCCGTCACTGGCGTAGCATTCAACACGTGATCGACGTCGAGCCGTTCAGCCTCGTCATGCTCTTGGTCGCGGCCGCTCTTCTTGCCGCCGTGCTGGCCCACCGCCTCAGCGCCCGGCTCCGAGTACCCGCGCCGGCAGTGTTTCTCTTGGCCGCGGCCCTGGCCTCCGATGTTATCCCTGCGTTGGAACATATCCCGGTGACAGTGGAACAACGAATTGTCACAGTTGCCTTGGTGTTCATCCTCTTCGATGGTGGCATGCACATCGGCTGGCGCCGGTTCCGCCAATCCGCCGGGGCCATTGCTTGGATCGGTATCGCCGGGACTGCAGCAACGGCCGCCGCCCTGGCGCTGACCGCACATGCGCTTTTTGGATTCGGCTGGAGCACGGCCCTGCTCATTGGCGCGGCGCTGTCCCCGACAGATCCCGCCGTGGTGTTCTCCGTCCTGGGCGGCCGGGAAATCACTGGTCGGACCGGCACCATCCTGGAGGGTGAGTCGGGGGCGAACGACCCCGTCGGCATTGCCCTGATGATCAGCCTGCTCGGTGTCACCGGAGTCGGGCTTGACGCCGTGGCCAGTGTCACTGCGGATTTCACACTCCAAATGGCCGTCGGCGCGCTCATCGGTTTCTTCGCCGGCCATGGCTTATTGGCGCTGATGCGCAAAGTTGTCCTGCCTAACGAAGCCCTGCACTCGGTGGGAACGATGGCGGCTGTAGCCTTCATCTACGCCGCAACGACCCTGCTCCACGGTTCAGGGTTTTTGGCCGTCTTTCTGGCAGGAATCATCATCGGAGACCAACGCGCCCCTCACAAACGCGACATCGAACGCTTCAGCGCCGGTATCGCCAGCCTGGCCGAAATCGTTGCATTCACAGTTCTCGGGCTCAGCGTCTCGCTCCGAGATATCCTCCGATCCGGCGAGCTGGAGATCGGGCTGGTCCTTGCCGGCCTGCTCATCCTCATCATCCGCCCCGCCCTTGTCGGATTGCTCATAACACCCATCCGGCTGCGTCGGGGCGAACGTGCATTCATCCTTCTCGCCGGCCTCAAAGGAGCCGTCCCGATCCTGCTGGGCATGTTCATCCTCAGCGCCGGACCGGCCGATGCGTCACGTATCTACTCCATTGTATTCATCGTCGTACTGACCTCGGTCGTCGTTCAAGGCACATTCGTGCCCTACCTCGCCGCACTCCTGCACGTGCCGATGCGCCACATCGACCCGGAACCCTGGGGCATTGGCCTGCGGTTCACAGACGAACCACACGGACTACACCGGCACGTCGTTGAGCCAGGATCCCCGGCAGACGGCTCCACGATAGCGGACATGGCCCTAGGCGAGTCAGGGTGGATCAGCATGATCCGACGAGATGGCCATCTCATCCAAGTCCGCGGCAATACCACACTGCGTGCCGGTGACGTCATCCTCGCCCTCTCGGATTCAGAAACTGGGCTGGCGCGACTCTTTCAACAACCCCCGTAAAGCCCCGCAGGCACATCGAACCACTTGAACGTACCCCGGCCAGAGGAACTTTCGGCTCGAGAGGCGCCGCCCTGGATCAAACGGCGTGCCTTGGCGGGCCACCAGCCGGCAATTCGCTAGAGCGGTCGTCAATAAAGAAGAGCGGCCAGAACCAGGCAATGTGGGGCTGGTTCTTCGAATCCGGTCTGGGTTCCGATTCGCTGCAACGGAATTATGGGCATCCGCTTCGCGCGGTCGGCTGTCGGGCCCCGGTCCGGCTCCGAAGGGCTCCGCCGGCCCGGGACCTGGTCTGTCTGCGACGTTTTGCATGTGGTCCCCTGACTTGCAGAAGCACCCCATGCGCCCCCAGGGCGACTGCGCCCCACTGGGCGGCAACCCTGCAGCGCTGCCCTTGACGGGCGAGGACCGTCGGCCGAGAGTGTTACATGTGAGGCGTGAGGCCGTTCGGGAGTATCTGGCGAGTGCCCTGTGGGCGATGCCGACGTGCGCCGTCGCCCTCGCGCTCATCGCGGGGGCGGGGCTCTCCGCAGTGCAGCTGGGCGCAGCGTCGCCCCTCGCCGTCCTCCTATTCCAAGGGACGTCCGATGACGCGCGGAACCTGCTCATCGGGATCGCGAGCACGATGGTCACCGTCATCGCCGTCGTGCTCGGGCTCACCGTCGTTGCCCTGCAGCTCGCGTCTACGCAGTTCAGCCCGCGACTGCTGCGGAACTTCCTGCGCGACATCCCCAACCAGGTGACGCTGAGCACGTTCATGGCCACGTTCGCGTACAGCACGGCGGGCCTCTACACCGTCGGCATCGCCGGCGGACAGCGCACCCAGGACTACCCGCGCCTCGCGGTGAGCGGCGCACTGCTGCTGCTGTTCGTGAGCATGATCATGCTCGTCTACTTCGCCCACCACCTGGCGCATTCGATCCAGGTGGACCAAGTCATGAAGCGCGTCGAGACGGCCACACTCAAGGTGATCGAGCGGTCGTTCGTCCCGGGCGACCCCACTCTTCGCATGCCAAACCCGCCGCCCGGCGCCACGGCCTTGCCGGCACCGCGGTCTGGATATGTCCAAGCCTTCCATGTTGAGGCGTTCGTCGGCGCGCTCGCGAGCCGAGGCCTCACTGCCCAGATGGTGCCCATGGTCGGCCGACACGTCGTCGCCGGGGCTCCGCTCGCCTGGGTGTGGGCGAGCGCGGGCGAAGGTCCCCTGGCCCCCGACGCTGGCGCTGAACTGCGGCGGGCGCTCGTGCAGAGCGTGCGGATTGGCTACGAACGGACCCTTGAGCAGGACGTCGCCTTCGGGATCCGGCAACTCGCCGACGTCGCGTCCAAGGCGCTCTCGCCCGCCATCAACGACCCCTACACCGCGAACCAGGCGGTCGATCATCTCGGCTCGATCCTCGCGGCCCTCGCGCTCCGGCAGCACGGTCCGCAGGCCGTGGCGGACGCGCAAGGCACCATAAGGCTGCACGTGCCGGCTCGCGATTTCGCCTATCTCGTGGATCTCGCCCTCGGACAGGTGCGGCGGTACGGCGCGAACGAACCTCGCGTCGTCCGGGCTCTGCTGCGCGTGTGCCGCGATCTCTTGTGGTTCGGCGACGCGGCCCACCACGCTGTAGTCCGGCGGTACGTCGAGACTCTCCTGAGCGATGTGACCCGGCGTGTGGCCCAGCCAGCCGATCGCGAACCTCTTCTCGCGGAAGGCGCGGCAGTGCTCAAGGCCTTCGACGTCCCGGGCGGCACGACGGGCGCCGACTAGACGACCCTTCTATGGTGGCGGGTTAAGCCATGAGTGTCTGGAGTTGGCGCAAGAGCTGTCTGGTGATGAGGCGCTTCAGGCAGCGGCGGATTTCCTGTGGGCAGCATCGGCAGGGAGGTACCGCGAGTAGTCAGACACATAGACGGCGTAGCTGATGTTGTAGCCTGCATCGAGTGAGAGTTGCACGAGGAATACGCCTGGACCTCTACGACTGGCTGCGCCGTGGCGGCGACAACTGTTAATAGGCCGAAAGCGGTTAATAGGCCGAAAGCGGTCATGCAGTGGAAATTGGTTTTTACTTGGTGGCAGTTCACACTACTCGGAGGTTCATTTGGAAACCGTCAACCAGCTCCTGGATTCGATCAAGGACGTGGGCCGCGACGCGGTGCGCGGTGGTTATTCCCGGGCGGTCTACTCGACTGCGGAACTCGACCTGAGGGCGTGGTTCATCGAACAGGCGCTCCAGCGTGGCCTGGCCGTCGAGACCGACCGCAACGGCATTATCTGGGCGTGGTGGGGCGAACCCCAGGACGGCGCCCTGGTCACTGGAAGCCATCTCGATTCAGTACCCGGCGGCGGCGCCTTTGACGGCCCGCTCGGCGTCGCATCGGCACTCGCCGCCGTCGACATCCTTATTGCCCGCGGAAATGTGCCGAACCGGTCCCTGGCCATCACGGTGTTCCCTGAGGAGGAGGGCTCCCGCTTCGGCGTGGCCTGCCTCGGATCCCGCCTTCTTACCGGAGCCATCGACGTCGACAAGGCGCGGAACCTGCGCGACGGCGACGGCAACACGTTCGCGGACGTCGCGCGGTCGAACGGGCTCGACCCCCGGCACGTCGGTCCGGATGCCCAGGCCCTGGCCCGAATCGGCAACTTTGTTGAACTGCACGTTGAGCAGGGCAAGGGCCTGGGAACGGGCGGCCCGGCCATCGCCGTCGGAAGTTCCATCCTGGGGCACGGCCGCTGGAAGCTGAGCATCAGCGGCCAGGGCAACCATGCCGGGACCACCCTGATGGCTGACCGTGCGGATCCGATGGTCGCAGCGGCGCAGATCATCGTCGCCGTGCGCGACACTGCCGCAGCCCAGCCGGATGCGCGCGCCACGGTGGGACGCCTGATGCCGGTACCCGGCGGAACCAACGTCATTGCCTCCCGCGTAGACATGTGGCTCGACGCCCGGCATCCCAACGACGCCGTGACCGCCCGGCTGATCGAATCGATCTACGGCGCCGCCCAAAGGATAGCGGCAGGTGAAGGATGCTCCGTTACCCTCACGGAGGAGTCTTACAGCGACACTGTCCATTTCGATCCCGGCCTGACCCGGCGGATCAGCGGGATCCTGCCCGGGGCTCCTGTGCTTCCTACCGGTGCCGGCCACGACGCCGGAGTGCTCTCCGCCTATGTGCCGTCCGCGATGCTGTTCGTCCGCAATCCCAGCGGCATCTCGCATTCCCCGGAGGAATACGTTGCCGACGAGGACGCCAACACCGGTGCCGAGGCCCTGGCGAATGTCCTGGAGGGGCTGCTGTGACCGGGTTCTGGTGCGAGTCGGCTGTTGTGGCCGGCGACGCTCCGGCTGACGGGAGCCCGGGCGACGACGACGGCGGTGCAGTTGACCCCGCCGCGGCGCTCGCGTCGGTGCGGCTGGACGTCCGGGACGGCCGGATTACTGCGATCACACCGGGTGCAAAGCCGCAGCCCGGCGACCACGTACTAAAGGGCGTCGTCTTTCCGGCCGCCGCCAACGCCCATTCCCACGCCTTCCACAGGATCCTGCGCGGACGCACGCACCACGGACGCGGCGACTTCTGGGTGTGGCGGGAGCAGATGTACCGGAGCGCGGCCGAGCTGACACCGGAGAGCTACGAAAAGCTCGCCAGCGCGGTGTTCGCGGAAATGGTGGTCGCCGGTTTCAGCAGTGTGGCCGAGTTCCACTATGTCCACCACCAGCCGGGCGGGGCCCACTACGCAGAACCCCATGCCATGGAGCTGGCGCTGGCCAGGGCGGCGATGGCGGCCGGGATCCGACTGACGCTCCTGGACACGTTGTATCTGGCGGGAGGGATCGATACGCCGCTGAGTCCCGAACAGTCGCGGTTCGGCGACGCTGACGTCCAGGCCTGGCTGGCGAGGCTGGCATCGCTTCGCGCCGAAATGGAGCGAAGCTTTCCCCCGGAGATGGTCGGTCTAGGGGCAGCGCTGCATTCCGTGCGTGGCGTCCCGGACAAGGACCTGGCAGTGGTGGCCAAACAACTGCCCGTAGACATGCCCCTTCACATCCACCTCAGCGAACAGCCGGCGGAGAACGAGGCCTGCCTTGCCGCCTATGGCGTCACGCCTGCCGGTCTGCTGGAGCGCCGCGGCCTGCTGTCCGGCAGGCTCTCGGCCGTCCACGCCACGCACCTGACGCCCGGGGACGTCGCCTTGCTCGGCAACGCCGGCGCCACGGTGGTGATGTGCCCCAGCACCGAGGCCGACCTCGCCGACGGGATCGGCCCGGCCCGCGCATTGTCCGACGCCGGAGCAACCATAGCGCTGGGTACGGACCAGCACGCTGTCATAGACCCGTGGGTGGAAATGCGCTCGCTGGAGCACGGTGAACGGCTCGGTTCCGGTCAGCGCGGAAGGTTTTCCCCGCAGGAACTGCTGCGGGCCGCTACGGACGGTGCCGCCCGATCGATGGCCACCCCCATCGCTGCATCTGTGCTGGCGGTCGGTACGGTCTGCGACCTGATGGCCGTGGATCCCGGTTCGGCCCGAACGGCCGGTTCCAGGGCGCTGCAGTTTCCCTTCAGCGCCACGGCCAGCGACGTCACCGACGTCGTCATCGCGGCGGAAGTGGTGGCCTCCAACGGCATCCACCGGCGACTCGGCCCGCCGGGCCGCCTCCTGACGGAGGCATTGAAGGAGTTTTCCTGAGGGGCTTGTCTGTCATGCGCCTGCGGCGCGCACAACGCACCATTCGTTGCCTTCGGGATCCTGGAGCACTTGGAACGTGCCCACAGTACCTATGTGGATCTTGCCGATCCTGCGAGCTCCGATGGCTTCGGCGGCGTCAGAGGCGGCCGGCACATCCTCCACGTGCACGTCTATGTGGAGCCGGTTCTTCCCTTGCTTGTTTTCGGGCACCCGTTGGAAGGCCAGCCGCGTCCATCCCGGCGGATCGATGAAGGACCACGCATCGCTTCGATGCACTGGTTCGCCACCGAGGACCGAGGACCAGAACTCCGCAAGTGCGGCCGGGTTTTGGCAATCCACTACGACCTCATCTACTCGTCCAATCATTTTCTGAGCCTACGGCTGCCCTGGAAAGTCCGGTGCCGAGGGCATGAGGACATCCCGGCCCCACCCCGGAGAGGTGCTTCCACAGGCCGGCCTTCGTCAGTTTTTTCGGCGGGTTGGCAGTGTCTGATAGACACTGCCAATGGGCTCAACGCCTGCGCAGCGTGGTGGTTGTGGACAGAAGAGTGGAATCCGTGAGTTCCCGATCTCAATGTGGCAAAAAGGAAGTGTGTACAAAGTACACACTTTGGGTGTCGGATCGGGTCATACCGGGGCCGGATCGGGCCGGATTCCGCATGTTTTCGGGGGAGTCCAGTGTTTGCGGGGGTGGGAATGCAGTTCGAGTCCCACCTCGGGCACAGCAACCCCCTCGTCAGAGGGGGTTTTTGCTTTAACGTGTGGACATTGACCCTGCGTGGGTCCCTCTGACATTGGCCGCGGTCTGTGGCTGGCGCCGCGGTGGCCTGTTCGGTTGTGTGGGTGGCGGGTTCAGGGCCCGGGCTAGTGGGCCCTCCGCCGGCTGGGAGGTGGGGTCATCTGGGTCTCCTTTCTGGTTGGTTGTGCCGGGCGTGGTTGGTCTTGTACGTATTCATGCCGTGGGGTTGTGGTGTTGACATGACCTGGGAAACTTTCTTGGAGATTCTTTCCCCCCGATTCGCTCCTTCCCTGTGAGCCGGGGGAGAGCTTGGCGCCCTTTTGTCTGGCAGAGGTGGCGTGCACATTGTCCACACCGTGTACGCGGGATGCCGTTGCTGGTGGGCGGCTCCCTCCGTGCCTAATTCTCCTGACACGAGTTCATGCAACCACGAGGTCTGTGTGACATGACTTTCCGGGCACTCTGGCGGGACGTCCGGTCCGTGCTACGTGGACTGTTCCAGAAGCGTCCGCGGCAGGGAGGTGTGCGTGACAGTAGTCTTCTTCCGTCGCCGTTCCTGCTGGGTAGTCAGTCATACCCGTCCATAACCGGATGCACGGTTTCGACATGACTACCTGAGCGTGCTCTTCTAACGTGGTCGTCTCGATTCCTCTGGCGCGTCGACAGAAGGCAGTATTAGCCGCGAGAGTGAGCGGCAGAGGCTGGCCGGAAGCGAAGGTCCCCGGCCGTCGTGGCGTCCGCGTAGTTGGCGAATGCTGATGCTGTCGCCTCGGCGTCGCCTCCGAGGTGCCCGGCGACGCGCCGGCGTAGTACTTTGCATGTTCCGAGCTGGAAGGCAGGTTCAGCCGGTGTTGGCGCCCATGCGGTTTTTTTCCAGCGTGACTCAGACCAGGCTCTCGTGTGGCCAAAAGCCCAGGCTGTGCCCCAGCCGACTGAAATCCGATTCGAGCCCACTTTAGCGGCAGCAATCGCAGTTTGAACGGGGACCACTTTTCGCCGTGGAAACGACCCCCATCAAGAGGCTGAAACCGCCGATCGATTTCGTGCTGGTCCTACTCGACGTTCTTTGCCGATGTTGCGGATGGTCCGCTAGGAGTTGAACTGCTTTACCTCAGGAGGAGCTTCCTTCAGCTGTTCCTTACTCGGACGCTGGGGTTTGCCTTCGAAGTCATAGGTGGTCAGCTCTGCCTGCAGGGCACGCGTCGTGAAGCGGTTGTAAAACGGACGGGATCATGAGAAAGCGCGGATGCCCGGTTCAGCGGGACCAAAATCAGCTGCTTTCCGCCGACGAAACGGCTCAAGCGATTTCGACGGCTTCTCCGCGCACTGCGATCCCGCCGAGCGGTGGAATATTAATGGTGAGTCTGCTCGGGCGGCCGACGTGGCTCCCTTGGAGCACCACCACCCGGCTGGGTGGTTCCACAAGCGATAGCAGGCGGAGGTATCCGCCGAAAGCAGCGGCAGCCGAACCCGTCGCCGGATCTTCAGTGATGGCGCCCGCCGGGAAGAGATTTCGCGAGTCAAACTCGCCCGCTCCGATCTCGCAGAGTGTCGTTACGGTACCGGCCCAGTTTTGGGCGTCCATCAGCGTACGCATGGGATCCGGGTCGAACCCGAATGAGTCAAAGGTCCTTCGGTCAGCGAAGACCAGTATTGGATGCCAGTTTCCTGCAAAGGCGAGCAGCGGAGGGTAGGCGGGGTGCAATTCGTCCCGACCCACGCCCAGCAACCCGAGCAGAGTGTCCAGAACACCTGCCGGAAACTCGGCGACGCGAGGCTCCACGCTCGTGAAGGATGCCGTCAGGGTAGCGCCCTGTCCGGCAGATTCGATCGAGACCAGCCCCACCGAAGTATCGAACGTAAAGGTCCCCGCACCGTGCAGCCTCGACAGCGCGACAGCCAGGGCAATTGTGGCATGGCCCCAAAAGGGCACCTCGGCGATCGGGGAGAAGTACCGCACGCGGTTTCGACGTGAGTCTCCGTCAATCGCCGCCCCGGTGATAAAGACCGTCTCCGCATATCCGACATCGGCCGCGATGACCTGCATCTGCGCGGCGTCGAGACGGGTTGCGTCCAAGACCACGCCCGCCGGATTGCCTCCGCCAGGGCTCGTGGCAAAGGCGGCATAGCGAAGTACATCGGGAGTCTGATTCATTGCTACATCCTCGGTGGGTTGTGAAAATACGGGCGTGGCGAAGACCAACAGGGTGAAGCGAAAAGCGACTGCAGCACTAGTCCTGTACGGCTCTGCCCGCCATGGCGAGGGAGATGTTTCGGGGGAGGCGCTGGGCGATTCCGGCAAGCATGCGATTTCCCAAGCCTGAGACGACGCTTACCGGTGTAGTGCGGCGATCGAGGGCGCGCAGGGCGGTGTCGATGACCTCGCTGGCGCTCTGCAGCCGGCCGACGGCAGCGGCCTGGCTCCCGAGGACATCGAAAAACTCGGTGCGGGTAGCCCCCGGGCAGAGCGCGAGCACACGAAGGCCGGATTCCTTCGTCTCGTGTGCCAGGGCCTCGGTGAAGCTCAGGACAAATGCCTTGGTTGCCCCGTAAACCGCCATCCCAGGCACCGGCTGAAAAGCTGCAGTGCTGGCCACGTTGATCAGCGCGCCCCTCCCGGCGGCGAGCATCTCGGGGAGGAATGCCCGCGTGGTCTCGACGAGAGAGGCCACGTTCAGGGAGATCTCCGAGGCGATGACCGCGGGGTCTTCCTTGACCAAAGGGCCGCTCGTGGCGAAGCCCGCGTTGTTGATCAGGGTGTCGATGCGGATGCCCCGGCCGGCGAGCTCTCCGCGGACTTCAGCCCCGGCTCCCGGACGGCTCAAGTCCTTCGAGAGCGTCGTCACTGAAATGCCATGCGCGTCGCGCAGCTTTCGGGCGAGATCCTCAAGCCTGTCGGTCCGCCGTGCGACCAGCACAAGGTTGGCCCCGCGCGCCGCAAATCGTGCGGCAAACTCGGCACCGAGCCCGGAGCTCGCCCCAGTGATCAGTGCCGTGGTTCCGGTGTAGCTCATGGTCATGTCGAATCCGATCCGTGTCGCGGCTACTCATGTAGCCAATGCCAACATAGTAGGCAGGGACACCATTGTTGTCAATGACTACATTGCGGATATACTGGTCGGATGATCGATCAGCCCTATCACCACGGCAGGCTCCGGGAGGCGTTGCTGGCACGTGCCACGGAAACCGTCGAGGAAGCAGGAGTCGAGGGACTTTCGCTGCGGCAGCTCGCGCGTGATCTGGGTGTGAGCCACGCGGCACCCGGCAGGCATTTTCGTGACAAGCAGGCGCTTCTCGATGCCCTGGCCTTTGACGGCTTCCGCAGCATGAATGCCGGGATAATGGGAGCGTCTGAAGCGGCCGGAGACCATCGGTCACGCTTTGTCCGGATCGCTAGGTCCTATGTGGACTTCGCGGTCTCTCACCCGGTCCTGTTGGCCGTGATGCACTCCACCAAGCACCATCCTGATGCCAGCGATGAACTGCGCAGCATCGGCGAAGACGGTATATGGGTCGCCAGAGCGCTCATCGCTGAAGCCCAGGCCGCCGGGGAGCTGGCGCCAGCCGACTCCGAGAGGCTCGCTCTCGTTTGCTTCGTGAGCCTGCACGGAGCCGCAATGCTGGCGGCGGGCAACCTCCTGGATGGAACATCCGTGGACTACCTGACCCTAGCGACTACCGACCTGTTGTGGGCCGGAATGGTCGCAGGTATGCCCGCGCCCCAGGGAGCCTCGGGAGTCGGCGCATGAGCCGTGCCACGAGATGAACTCGGCGTCATGAACCCTTGTTGAGTCCGAGCTGGCCGTCAGGCAGCCTTCGTTCGGGACGTCGCCCTTAGATATGCCCGGCAGGGGTTCCCAAAACTGGACCGCAGACCGCCAATTCAGCTGCGATTTATCGCAATTCCTGTTTAACAGTCACACAGGAGTGTGGCCGTCAACTTCGTTTGGCCCCTAAATCGCAGCTGAGTTGGCGGTTTCGCAGTTCTGTTTGCGGAACGGTCGGTGCAGCAGATTCGGCGTGGGCCGTGGCGCCCCGGTCGGTGTGGGGCAGCTCGCCGCCCAAAAGGGGTCCTTGAACGCCACACCAGGAATTCACCGACGCGCGGCGGGCGAAGTGCGTGAGTGGGGGGCAGGATGGAGAACATGGAAGTCCTTGGGAGCCGCATCCTGCTTCATCCGTCCGAACCTGAGCGGAGCCACCGGTTTTATCGGGACACGTTGGGTTTGGCGATCTACCGGGAGTTCGGGAGTCGTGATGCGCCGGGCCTGGTGTTCTTCCTGGGAAACGGTTTTCTCGAGGTCAGTGGACGGTCGGCTGATCCACCGGGGAGTGCCTTGTCGATCTGGATTCAGGTTCGCGACGTGCAGCTTGAGCACGAGCGGCTGCTGGCGGCCGGGGTACCGGTGATCCGCAGGCCGCAGCAGGAGCCGTGGGGGCTGGTGGAGATGTGGATCGCGGACCCCGATGGAGTGCGCATCGTGCTCGTCGAGGTTCCAAATGATCATCCCCTGCGCCGCGACCAGCGGTGATCATTTCTTCTCTCGCGGCCGCTGTCCCGACGGCATCCTAGCGGCGGAGCGGATGTTCGAAGSGCCGGGTCTTAGGATTGGGCGTATGAAGGTCGGTAGGCTCCGGGCACGCTCAGGRCGGAGACGGCAATGACGGGTGACAGGGATCGGGATKCTGCAAGGCGCCCGCGGCAGGCCCGGCCGCGTGACGCTCTTGGCCGGCCGCTGSCGTAYGGGAGCGTTGGCGTCGAGCCGGTCTCGGAGGAGCCGCTGCCGCCGGCGSAGACGTTGGTTKCGGCCCGGAGTCTGGTGGAGGCAGGCCGGCCCTTCGCCGCTCATGAGGTACTCGAGGCCCGGTGGAAAGCCGGGCCGGCCGAAGAACGCAACCTTTGGCAAGGTCTCGCCCAGATCTGCGTCGGGCTCACCCACGCCGCCCGGGGGAACAGCATTGGTGCGATCCGGCTCCTCGAGCGCGGTGCGG
>NZ_JBFUJJ010000029.1:0-39029 GCF_056401435.1 Arthrobacter sp. P4_F10 | reverse complement strand
CCCGTCCACCACCCCGCCCGTGGAGGGCGAGTCCGGCAGCCCGTCGGCCTTGAACAGGGCGGCCGCTACACGCATCGAGCTCGGCGCGACCTGCGGCGTACTCAAGGAGTGATCCCAGGACGCGGCTCTGTCAGTGCTCCGCCCTGGTCTGCGGGCGCAAGCTTCATCAACCACCTGTTGCGTCGTGACGAGAGACAATGAGAACCCTCATGTCTGTCATAGTTGAGCTTGCGTCGTGTCGTGAAACATGACAAACCACCCGTGTCTGCCATAGTTGGGCCATGACAACACCAGAGCTCCCTGGGGTGGGCTCACAGCAGACCGCGCCCCACCAGCCACAGCAATCATCTCTCGCGCAGCAGGATCATGGGGCGCCAACTCAGACGCCGCCCCAGCCGCCGAAGGCGAAAAAGCCGTTGAACGTCCTCGGGCTCATCGCTCTCATCACAGCAGCGCTCGGGTTCATTTTCGCGTGTATTCCCGGCGCTCTCATCGTTGGCTGGATACTGCTGCCGATCGCATTCGTTCTGGCTCTCGTTTCTCTGTTCCTCAAGGACAAGCCCAAGTGGATGGGCATCACCGCCCTGATCGTGTCCATCGTGGGGACGATCGTCGGGTTTGCCGTGTTCTTCTCCGTCCTTGCGACGTCGGTCGACAACGCTATCGGCAGCGGGGACACCAAAGTCGTCGAACCGTCCAACGCAGCAGGTGGCACTAGTGGAGCGGCAGAGGCAAAGCCTGCCGCCAATGCCGGAACCCGCGAGAACCCACACCCGATCGGCTCGGTTATCGAGTCTGACGACTGGCGCCTCGTGATCAATTCGGTCTCCCTCGCCGCCACGGATTCCGTTGTCGCTGCCAGCCCCATCAATAAGCCGCCGACTGCCGGGTCGGAGTACATTATCGTGAACTACTCCACTACCTACATCGGCGATGACGCTAACGGGCAAATGCCTGCCTTCGTGTCAATTGAGTACGTCACAGCGGACGGCAAGACTGTCAATGGCCTCGACAAGCTCGTCGTCGCACCGAAGCCTATCGACACCACGAGCACGCTTTACAAGAACGCCACCGCAACGGGCAACAAGGCCATTGAAGTTCCGACCGCCACGGCCGCCCAAGGCGTCCTTGCGGTCAGGCCCGGCATGCTCGCCGACAAGACTTTCGTAGCCGTTAAGTAACACTCACAGGAAAAACGCAAAGCCCCCGGCAAAGCAGCCGGGGGCTTTGCCGTGCCGCGCCGGGAGCCATGACCGCCCTGTTTGCGATCACCAACCCCGAAGAGCCCATGGGACGCTGCCCTGCCGCCCGAGGCAAAGTCCTGGGTGATGGAGTTGAACACCAGAGCCAAGACAGTCCAGAGCGTGCCTCTAAGTCCATGCATCTCGCGGGCGGCGCGGAGGCGATGGCCTCAGTCGCGCAGCACCCACGCCGCGTTGTTCGGCTGCAGCCAGCCGTCCTCGGCCAGGGGTGCGGCGCTGAGCAGCACGGTGCCGGCCGGGAGTTTGACCGGTTCAGTGCCCATCGCGACGGCGACGAGGAAGTGCTCGTTGCGTTCGCAGATGAGGAGGTTTCCGGCCTCGACACGCCAGCTGCCGCCGTCGTCCGCGGTGAAGACCTCGGTCTTCCACAACTGCCGGCGGAGCTCCAGCGCCGCTTTGGTCAGGTTCAGGGCGGACTGCGGGTCCTGCTCCTGCCGTTCGATGGCGTGGGTTCCCCAGCCGCCCGGGATCGGGAGCCAGGGCTCGGATGCCTTCCCGGCAGGCTCAGCACGCGAGAACCCGTGGTTCAACGCCGCGTCCTCGGACCACGGCAGCGGGACACGGGCGCCGTCGCGGCACACGCCCCCTCGGGCCCACATTGGGTCCACCCGGGCACCCACCGGGACGTCGACCTCGGGCAGCCCGAGCTCCTGGCCTTGGTAGATGTACGCGGCGCCGGGCAGTCCAAGCAATGCCACGAGGGCAGCCCGCGCCCGGACGTTGCCGAGTTCGCCGCCGCCGAACCGGGTGACGGAGCGGACGATGTCGTGGTTTTCGAGCGCCCAGGTGGGGGCGGCGCCGTGGAGCTGCCGGGCGGCCTCGAGTTCGTTCCCGACGGCGGCCCACGCCTCCGGGTCCCAACCGAGCTTCACGAACGCGAATGCGAAGGCCTGCTGCATCTCGTCCGCGCGGGTGTACCGGGCTGCGCGGGACGGTTCCAGGTTGACCTCGCCCACCAGCAGCCGGTGCGGCTCATACTTCTCGGCCAGGGTGCGCCAGCGGCGGTAGACSTCGTGSACGTCCTCCTGGTCCGAGACCTGCGGGTTGGACCGCARCCCGTCCACCACCCCGCCCGTGGAGGGCGAGTCCGGCAGMCCGTCGGCCTTGAACAGCGCGTGCGCCACGTCGATGCGCAGCCCGTCCGCGCCCTTGTCGAACCAGAAACGCAGCACGCCGTCGAAGTAGTCGCCGACGGCGGGATTGCGCCAGTTCCAGTCGGGCTGACCGGCCGAGAACAGGTGCAGGTACCAGTCCTTGTCTTTCTCGGACTGAGGGTTGGCGCGGCTCCAGGCCCGGCCGCCGAAGACGCTCTGCCAGTTGTTCGGCGGGACCTCGTTGGTTGGATCGCCGGCGTCGGCCTCAGACGCAGAGCCGCTGCCGCCGTCGTCGGACGTGCCCAATGGACCCGGCACAAAGTGGAACATGTCCCGCTCCGGTGAGCCCGGGCCGGCAGCGAGGGCCGCCTGGAACAGCGGGTGCTCCGAGGAGCAGTGGTTGGGGACGACGTCGAGCAGGACCCGCAGGCCCAGCCCGTGCGCGTCAGAAAGCAGCGACTCGAACTGTTCCATGGTGCCGAACAGCGGGTCCACGCCGCAGTAGTCGGTGACGTCGTAGCCCTGGTCCACCTGTGGGGACGGCTGGAACGGGGTCATCCAGATGCCGTCGACGCCGAGCGCGGCGATGTACGGCAGCCGGGTGATGAGCCCGGCGAGGTCGCCCACGCCGTCGCCGTCGCCGTCGGCGAAGGAGCGCGGGTAAACCTCGTAGATGACGGCGGACTGCCACCAGTCGGGGGCCGGCGCGACGGTGGTTTCCTCGACGGGGCCCGCCGGCGAGACAGGGCTCATTTGCTCGCGCCCGCGGTGAGGCCTTCGACGATCCGTCGCTGGAAGATCAGCACCATAATGACCAACGGTACGGTGACGATCACGCCGGCGGCCATCTGCTCGCCGAAGGGCGCCTGGAATTCGGTGGCGCCGGTGAACTTGGAGATCGCCACCGTGGCGGTCTGGATCTTGGGATCGTTGATCATGGACAGCGCGATGATGAACTCGTTCCAGCTGTGGATGAAGGTCAGGATCGCGGTGGTGAAGACGCCCGGCGCGGCGAGCGGCAGCAGGACCCGGCGGAACGCCTGCCACTTGGTGCAGCCGTCAATCATGGCGGCTTCCTCGAGGTCGAACGGCAGGGCCTTCATGAACGTGGTGAGGTTCCAGACCGCCAGCGGGATCGCGAACGACAGGCTGGGGACGATCATCGCCTGGTAGGTGTTGATCCAGCCGAGGTCCGTGAAGAGGCGCAGCAGCGGCACCACCACGGAGATGCCGGGGAACATCGACGTCGCGATGATGACGCCCAGGATCACCGACTTGAAGCGGAAGTTCAGCCGGGAGATCGCGTAGGCGGCGAACACGCCGAGCAGCAGGGCGAACACCGTGGTGGTGCCGGCCACGATCAGGGAGTTCAGCAGGGCCTGGCCGAACATGGTGGAGCCGTCGAACACCTTGGCGTAGTTCTCCAGCGAGAACGGCGCCGGCAGCAGGGTGTTGTCGAAAATGTCGGCGGTGCGGCGGAAGCTGGAGACCAGCATCCAGTAGAACGGTGCCAGGCAGTAGGCGAAGATCAGCGCCAGGCCCAGGTACACCGAGTAGGAACGCCACGTGCGCTGCGCTTTCGGTTTGCCTGCGTTCGATTTGTCGGGGCGGCCGACGGCGGCGGTTGCGTCGGGTGCGACGGCGCCGGAGGCGCCCGGTGCGCCGGAGGAGGTGGCGGCGTTGCGGAGGTCGGAGATGGTCATCGGGCGGCCTCGGCCTTCTTCTGTTCAGCGATTGCCTGGTCAGTGATTGCCCGCGTGCCGGTTGCCTTGGTGCGGCTCTTCTTCGAGATCAGCTTGAGTTCCTTGGCGCCCGTGACGTCGGCGCCGAGCACCTTCACGAAGACGATCGCGACGACGGCAACGTACAGGAAGAGCATGATCGCGAACGCCGAGGCCGAGCCGTAGCGGAGCTGGTTGGATTCGTCCCAGGCGAGCATGGAGAGGGTTTCCACGGATTCCTTGCCGGGGCCGATCAGCACGAACGGGAGGTCGAACATGCGCAGCGCGTCGAGCATGCGGAACAGCACGGCGACCAGGAGGGTGGGCTTGACCAGCGGGAGGGTGATGGAGCCGAGCTGGCGCCACCAGCCGGCTCCGTCGATCTTGGCGGCCTCGTATACTTCGCCGGGGATGACCTGCATGCCGGCCAGGACCAGGAGGCCGATGAACGGGGCTGTCTTCCAGACTTCGGCGATGATGATGGCCGCGCGGGAGGCGTTGCCCTCGGCGGTCCAGAGGATTTCGCTGCCGAGCAGGGTGTTGGCGATGCCGTCGGACTGGAAGATCCAGCGCCACAGCAGGCCGGAGACGGCGGTGGGCACGGCCCAGGGGACCAGGATGCTGGCGCGCAGGAAGGACCGGCCGCGGAAGGCACGGTTCATGGCCAGAGCCAGGCAGAGGCCCAGGACGGTCTCGAGGAACACCGTGGTGACGGTGAAGAAGGTGGTGTTGCCGAGCGCGTTGAGGAAGCGCCGCCCGGTTTCGCCCACGAAGAGGTCGGCGTAGTTGGCCAGGCCCACGAAGGATTCGACGTCGGCCACGAAGCCGTCCGCGTCCAGTCCGGATTCGGCGCGGTAGAGGGACTGGTGCACCGCGGCGAGCAGCGGGTACACAATCACCAGGGCCAGGACCAAGATGGTGGGGGAGAGCAGCAGCGCGGCCATGCGGCCTTCGCCGGGAGTGCGGTTGGCGCGGGTGCCGCGTTTGCGCGGGCTGGCTGGCTGGGGCGTGCCGGTCTGCGCGCCGGCGGGCGGGGCGGTCGTCGTCGTCATTCTGGGACCTCACTGGGGTTGCAGCTGCCGGGCCGGACGGGATGAACCGGCCGGCCCGGCTGTTGCTCGAATAGTTCGGAATTACTTGGCGGAGAGCTCGGTGAGCTTGGCCTGCATGTCGTTCAGGGCCGTGTCTGTGTCCTTCTTGCCGGTGATGGCCGCATACGCCTCTTCCTGGATCGCCTTGGTGGTGGCGCCGTACTGGACCACCTTGGGGCGGGGCTGGGCGTTGTTCAGCGAGGTCAGCAGGGTGGGGAAGAACGGGCGCTTGGCGACGACGGCGGGGTCCGCGTAGAGGGAGGCGTACGCCGGGGCGCGGGAGGACAGGGCGAGGCGCTTCTGGGCCTGCTCCTCGCTGGTGAAGAACCTGATGAACTCCAGGGCGGTGGCCTTGTTGGCGGTGAACGGGGAGACGGCGAGGTTGCGGCCGCCGAGGGTGGAGACGCCGGGACCGTCGGTGCCGGGGATGGAGGTGATGCCGAACTTGCCGGCCACCTTGCTGGAGCCGTCCGTGGCGCTCAGGGAGGCGTGCAGGAAGGGCCAGTTGCGCAGGAAGATGAGCTTGCCGTCCTGGAACGCGCGGCGGCCCTGCTCTTCGAGGTAGGTGATGGCGTCGGAGGGGAAGAGCCCGTCCTTGAAGCCGTCCACCAGCAGGTTCAGTCCCTTCTTGGCCTCGGCGGTGTTGACGGTGGGCTTGCCCTCGGCGTCCACCACGGTGCCGCCGGCGGAGGCCACGGCCTCGGAGAAGTTGACGGTGAGGGCCTCGTTCTTGTCGAACTGGCCGGCGTAGCAGGACATGCCCGCGGCTTCGGGGAGGGCCAGGATCGCCTTGCAGGCGGTCTTCATCTCGTCCCAGGTCTTGGGCGGGGCGGCGATGCCGGCGGCCTTGAGCAGGTCCGAGCGGAAGTAGAACAGCGCGCCGTCGGTGTAGTACGGGGCGCCCACCAGGGTGTCCCGGTACGTGGCGGCGTTGACGGTGGCGGGGATCATCGTGTCCGTGGGGATCGCGTCCGCGGGCAGCGGCAGGATCCACTTGTTGGCGGCGAACTCGGAGGTCCAGACGACGTCCAGGTTCAGCACGCTGAAGGTGTCCGACTTGATCTGGGCGTTCTGGATGAGCTGCTGGCGCTGCTGGTCCGCGGAGTCCGGCAGTTCGATGAACGTGACCTTCTCCTCCGGGTGGGCGGCGTTCCACTCCTCGATGCTCTTGTTCGCGGCACCGGAGGCGTCGCGGTTGGAGACGTAGTTGATGGGGCCCTTGCCCTCGAAGGACGCGGCGGCCTTCGGGGCGCTCTTCGCTTCCGTGGCGGTCCCGCCGCAGCCGGTGAGGGCGACGGCGGCGACGGTCAGGGATGCGGTGGTGGCCAGAAGAGTCTGCCAGGAGTGGCGGCGCTGCCTCATGTGTTGCTCCTTGTTGTGGTTTGGTGCGAGTGGGTGGTGCAGGTGGTTTGGTGCATGCGGAATCGCGGCGGGTTGCCTGGTGGCACGGGGGAGTGCCGGCTGTCGCCGTTGGGGGTGGTGTTCGGGGTGTTGGCTAGCTGAGTGGGACTTGCGCGCCGGCTTGTGCGCCGGGCGGGGCGGGGTTCGCCGGGGCCGGATTCGCCGGTGTTGAGTTCGGCGGCGCGGTGGAGCCGCGTTCGATCAGCCGGTGCGGCATGATCTTCGGCCCCAGGTCGCGGGAGCGGAGCAGCTTTTTCACGGCCATCCGTCCCATTTCCTCGAGCGGCTGGGCCATGGTGCTCAAGGGCGGGTTCACGTGCAGGGAGGTGGAGGTGTTGTCGAAGCCCAGGACGGAAACGTCTTCCGGGACCCGGAGCCCGCGCCGCTGCAGTTCATTGACGACGGCGGCTCCCATCTCATCGCTCATCGCGAAGATCGCGGTGAGGCCCGGTTCCTGCACCAGCAGTTCGTCCGCGCCGGCGGCGCCGCTTTCGTAGAAAAAGCTGCCGGTGGCGGTCACCGGGGTGCAGCCGGCTTCCGTCATGGCGCGGAGATAGCCGCGTTTCCGGGGCTGGGCGACATAGATCGACGCCGGGTCCCCGGTCAGGAGACCGATGCGCCGGTGCCCGAGCCGCAGCAGGTGACGGGTCGCGTCGTAGGCTGCCTGCTCGTCGTCGATCGCCACGCTGGGCGAACCCGACTTGTCGCTGATGGCGACGGAGATGATGGGGACGTTGGGCCCCAGCAGCTGCCGCGTCTCCGGCGTGATCACCGCGGAGATGAGGATGACGCCGGCGGCCCGGTAGGTGCGCAGGGTCCGCAGGTAGCCGGCGATGTAGGCGGATTTGGCGCCGGTGCGGCCGAGCATCACGGCATAGCCGCGCTCCTGGGCTTCTTCCTCTACTCCCTGCATGACCTGGGAAGCCAACGCGTCGGAAACCATCGGGGCGAGCAGCCCGATGACGGAGGTCTGCCGGGTCTTGAGGCCGCGGGCGAGGTAGTCCGTTTCGTAGCTGAGGCTCTTGACCGCGGTCTCGACGCGTTCGCGGGTCTCGTCGGAATAGCCGACGAGTCCGTTGACGACCCGGGAGACGGTGGCCGGGGAGACACCGGCGTGCTTGGCGACGTCGCGGATGGTGACCACTGTTCCTCCTCCCTGAGCTTGGCCGGAACGCGTTACGCAAACGGTTTACGTAATCGGTTTCGTGATCTGCTGCACCAACACTAAGGGGAGATGTGCCGGAGGCGTGACTGTTTCGGAAACAACGCCCTCACGAGGGGCCTAGGCTCCCGGTCCGTCGAACAGCGCGCTGGTGCTGCTCTGCGGCACCACCACGTGGACGGCGTTGCGCTGGATGGTGAAGTCGGCCGGCGTGGTGGTGGCGATCTCGCCGTCGAGGTTCACCGGCAGCGGCTGGTCGGTGACCAGCCGGACACGCCTGGTGGTCAGGTGGTACACGCGGTCGTGTTTGATGAAGCTTCCGTCTTTGAGCAGCCGCGCGATACTCACGTGCTCCCGGACGGGCCCGGCCAGGATGGCGTAGATGTCAAGGGTGTGATCGTCGATCCCCGCCGTGGGGGAGACAGTGTTGCCGCCGCCGTAATGCCGGCCGTTGCCGACGGCCACCTGGAGCAGGTCGTCGAGCTCCATCGGCTCGTGGTCCCCGTCGGGGAACTCGAGGCGGGCCCGGAACGCCTTGTGCCGGGCATAAGCCGTCAGCGTGGCGATGCTGTACGCCAATGGCCCGATGTACCGCTTCAGGCGGGGGCTGAGAGCTTCGGTGACAGACACCGACAGGCCCACGGACGCGACGTTGAGGAATGGCTCGCCGTTGGCCCGGCCGAGGTCGATGTCCACCACCTTCCCTTCGGCGATGGTGGCGCACGCCTCGGCAAGATTGTTGGGTATCTCCAGCGTGCGGGCGAAATCGTTGGCGGTGCCCAGCGGAAGAACGCCGAGCACCACGTTGGTGCCGGCAACCCGGCCGGCGGCGTAGGACACCGTCCCGTCGCCGCCGCCGACAACCACCAGGTCGTGCCCGTCCGCAAGCACCCGGTCAAGCGTCCCGGCCAGGTCTGCCCCGGACAGCACGTGGTGCACGGAGGAGATGGGTACGCCTGCATTGCGCATCGTGTCCACGGCAAGATCGGGTGCCGCCCCTCGGCGTGATCCGGCGTTGATCACCACGGCGGCAGAGCGGGCGTCCCGGGCAGACTTCATGCGGATCATGGTAGGCGGTGGACCTGTGAATTCCCGCAAGGGGCCGGGTGGGATCTAGGACTCGCGCGGGCCCGGCGGTTAGACATGGCGTGAAGTACGACGGCGGCCGCTGGCTTTGCGCGGCGGTGACCTTCGGGTACTCCCAGTAAGGCGGCGGGACGGCGGCCACGGCACACCTGTATCCTGACCAGGCAGGTTGAATGGCTACAGCGGCCATCAACCACGCTCGGTTCGCGGCCGGATGACGGTCCGGAATCCTGGGCCGCAGCCATCCACGTCGTGGAATCACCGCCGCAATCGTCAGTCGCCGATCGGCTCCTCTGACGCTTGGAATGGATCTTTATCACTACGGACACGCCAGCTCCCGTGGGAATCCCGACGTCGGTCCTCAAGCCCTCACGCGGAGTTGCGGTGGATGATCCCGCCGTCGTGACCTGGGCCGAGGCTGGTGAGAGCATGACGGCGCGATGGCGTTCGGCGAACGGCAGACCGGCGCCGACGCGCATCGAAGTGGTCTCCGACTCTCTTACGGCCGATGATGCGAACCGGATGGCGTCACAGGGGATCGCGATGCTCTGGCACGGTGACTTCTACAACGCACGGCAGATCCTCAACGCCCTGGACCGGCGGATAGGCGCCGGAAAGAAAGAGACCGCAGCAATTCCGGCCGATAAGTTCTATCGGCACCGCCAGTCCCGCTCGCATCGCGCACGCGTTCTCGGCCTGCTGCTAATACCTCTTGATCCGGGCCTGGTGGTGCCGCTGCGCCGCGCACCGGACATCCGGCAGGCCGCCGCTGAAGCGTACGGTGATATCGGCGAACCTTCCGTTGTGTCCCTGCATGAGCTTGTCGGGGCCATTGGCGCCCACGAGTGGCGACGTAATGGTGTCTACGTCGATGCCCTGCAGGGCCGCATCCACCCGCACTATGGCACGTTCTTCCCCACCCGGTGCGAGTATGTGGATCTCGTGGCCGCCGCTGCGCTTCCCTCTGACACGCTGGCGTTCGACGTCGGAACCGGCACTGGGGTGCTCGCTGCCGTCCTCGCGCGCCGTGGCGTCCACCGCGTGGTGGCGACGGACAACGAACCGCGTGCAATCGCCTGCGCCGCTGAGAATTTCCGGAACCTCGGCGTCCAGGACCGTGCCGAGGCCGTCCTGACCGACATGTTCCCGCCCGGGCGGGCACCGCTTGTCGTGTGCAACCCTCCATGGATTCCGGCCACGCCGCATTCCACCCTGGACAACGCCGTCTACGACCCCGGGAGCAGGATGCTGTTCCGCTTCCTGAACGGACTCTCCGACCATCTGGAACCGGGCGGTGAGGGCTGGCTTGTCCTCTCCGACCTGGCCGAACACCTTGGCCTGCGGACGCGTGACGATCTGCTGGCCGCCATCACGGCGGCAGGACTGAAGGTGGTGGAACGGCTGGACACCAAGCCAACGCATCCGAAGGCATCGGACCGCGACGATCCCCTGTTCGAGGCGCGCACGGCCGAGGTCACGTCGCTGTGGCGGCTCGTTCCCCGATAGTCCCAAATTCCTGACGACGCGGCTGCGCGGTCAGGGACGGGACCGCTACCTGGCCGCGCTCCCGTACTCGGTCAGGCCGTTCCTGATCGCGAACAAGGTGGCACCCACCCGGTTGGTTGCACCGATCTTGGTGTAGATGTGCTCCACATGGTTGCGGACGGTCTTCCGGGCGAGAAACAGAGCGCCGGCGATCTCGGCCGGTGTCATTCCGCGGCACAGCATGCTGAGGATCTCCACTTCCCGCGGTGTGAGTCCACCCGCTGGGGCATGCGGACGGCGGGGCTGCTGGCCGGCCGCCACGAGCACTGCCTCCACAGCTTCCGCGGCGAGCCTGCCGGCTGAAACCTCCTGCCGGAGCCTGGCAGCCGCATCAGCCGGCGCGAGCACGGGCCGGTGCGGGCGTGGCTCCAGGGAGGCTTGGTAGGAGTCCGCAGCCGCCAAGATCCGCTGCTTTATTCCCAGCTCCGTTCCGCCAATCCCTCGCGGATAGCCGGACCCGTCGAGCCGCTCGTGGTGTGAGCCGGTGAGGGCCGCCTCGCCCTTCAGTCCGGGAACGCGGCTGAGGATCCGCTCTCCCAGATACGGATGCATTCGGATACGTTCCAGGTCCAGCCCGGAGAGGGGCTCCTTCTTATCCCACACCTGGTTGGACACCCCCAGCCGGCCCAGGTCGTGTACCCATCCTGCACGGCGGAGCTCCGTGACGTCGTCGGCCGGTAGCCCATGCTCCTCGCCCGCGGCGGCGGCGAGGGCCGCTACTGCACGGGAGTGACCTGCCGTGTAGGGAGACTTGAGGTCCGCGAAGTCGCCGATCGCTCGCAGCACCGCATCCAGCTCGTGGTCGGACAGGGGAGCGTCATTGGGAGCCAGGTCCAGGGCGGCCTGCCAGCAGTCGACGTCGAGGAGCCCTTCGGTGAGTGCCTCGGCCTGATCGATGAACAGCCCGGCCAATGCTGGATCGAACTGGCTGCCGCGGCGCGCCCGCACCATGGCCACCGCACCGGCCACGCCCTCCCTCCGCAGGAAGACCTCGGCCGTATCCGCGAGATGCATGATCCGCATCTCCAGCGGAATTTCCGGCCCCGCCACACCCTCCGGCAGGCCCTTGCCGTCCCACCGCTCGAAGGTGTGGGTGAGCAGTCCTGCCACGCCGTCGTCGAGCCCTACACTGCTGGCCAACACCCCGGCGGAGACGCAGTGCGAGGCAATCATGGTCCGCACCGCCCCGCTGCCCGTCGCAGCGAAACGCGTCCAGTAGGCAACGCGGGCGAGCGGCGGGAGGCCGGCGCCGGCGTGGCTGAACATGCCGGCATACATGGGCAGGCCACGCTGGTCGCGGTTGTAGTAGTCGGCGCGGAAGGCGATATCGTCCGTGAACAGTGCGGCGAGTTCAAAGGAATCCGCGTGGCAGCCGATCCAGGCCAGCTGGTTGGCGTAGTAGATCCTGCCCTGGCCGGCGGCGTCAACGCCGGCCGCCCCCGCGATCCGTAACGCCAGCAGGGACGCCCGCAGCATGTGCTCCATCGGTTGCCCCAGCCCCAGGTCAATGGCGAGCGACAGCGCGGCCAGGACTTCGCTGCGGCGGGGGTCAGCCGATGACTGCTTCACACCTGCCATTCTAGGAAGCCGTCAGCCAAGGCAGTAGGGATCACGCGGCGGCCGTTATGCCGCCTGGTTCTTCCCGGTCCGGGCCTGGGCAAGACCTGGTCCGGCGGGATGGGCCGTGGACGGGAACCTAACGCCCACCTGGGCTCCGAACAGTCCACGTTGCGGAAGCCAGAAGTCCGCCAGGTGGTCCTGTACAGGCAGTGCGCCCGGAACTCCCGCGTCCTCACCCCGGATGGTGGCCTGGGAATCCGTCACAAGCCACAACTGCCGCGGCTGGGCCTGGAACGTCTGGCCGTTGGGCACCACACCCGAGACTTTCATTCTGCCCGCGCCGAGCAGCGGACCGGCGAATGCTCCCATGGCCCGGAGCACCAGCTCGTTTCGCCACAGGCTTTCCGGCATGCGTACGGCCATGGCGGTCAGCATCGTGGTGGCCGCGGATGTGCCCAGCTGCAGGCGCCAGTCAACAACGCCTGGAACCGTGATCACGGCGGTGAACGGCCCGCTCCACTGGATGTCGACGTCGGTCTCCACCGTATGGTGGACGGCCGTCCCGAAGTACCGGGCGCAGCTGAGCTCGGGCGCGGCGTTGGCGTAGATGGTCCACCGGCCGCCGGGCGTGCGGTGCCAGACGGAGCGGTAGCCGGGGCCAACGGAGCTCACGGGAAAATCCCGGAAGGCCAGGTAGTGGCCGCTGGTAAAAGGTAGCCCCAGGACGGCGTAGCCGGCGAAATGCTCGGCAGCGTCTTCGGGAAGTTCGGCAAGTTTCGGCGTTGCCTCTGCTGATGACTGCGGCTGGTAGATGGTCATTGCCGCCTCCTTTTCTCTATGACCCGAGCCTATGACCGGGCCGCAGCAAGGGCATGGGGCAACTGCCCCATTTTGTGTCAGCCGCCCGGAACAGTGAACCAACGGCGTAGTCTGCGAGGTCCCGCCGCCGTCAGGGTTAGCCCGCCACCGCCGCCTTCGCGGCCTGCGAGGCCTGCATCCACTCGCTCAGCCACGGGGCCCGGACGCTAGACGTGATGCGGCAGTCGGCCACGAAGGTTCCCCTGGCGCCGGCGTCGATCCAGTCCTGGAGCGCGGAAAGGTCCGCCAGCGAGCGGATGATCGCGGATTCGGCACCGAGCGCGCGGGCGATGCCGCTGAAGTCCACCTCGGGGATCAGCATGGGCTTTTCGGTCAGGCCCTGGGAGCCGTACTGGTGGATTTCGGCTCCGTAGGCGGCATCGTTGTAGATCACCACGACGGCGCTGCTGGCCGCACCGATCAGCGATTCGAGGTCGGACAGGCCCATCAGGAAACCGCCGTCGCCGGAGGCCAGCACCAGGGTGCGGCCGTCCTCCACCGCGCGGGCTGCCCCGACGGCGCTGGCAAGGCCCAGCCCGATGGCCTGGTAGGCGGTCCCCACCATGACCAGGTCCTGGGGCCTCGGGATGCGCCAGTACATGGGTGCCCAGCCGACGAAGTGCCCTCCGTCCTGGACCACCGTGCGGCGCTCCGGCAGCACCGCATCCAATGCAGTGGCAAGGGAGCGCGGGTCCAGCCGGCCGTCCGGCGTCTCCGCTGAGCCTGCCTGGTGGCCCCGTCCCTCGGCCATGCGTTTGCGGGCTTCCGCGCGCCAGGCTTCTGCGGGGCTGGCGTCCGGCGAGGCCGGGCCATCCAGCATCTTCAGGATGTGTCCCGCGGCAGACTTCACGTCCGCGCTGACGAACGTGTCCACCCGGGGGTGCGTCGGCTGCAGGGCGGCGTCGATCTGGATGACCGTGCTGTCCGGGCCGAGCAGGTGCCCGAACCGCATGGTGAAGGGGCTCAGGCTTGCCCCGGCCACGAGGACCACATCGGCCTCACCCATGAGCCCGGCCGCGGTGTCCGTGCCGAAGCCGCCCGCGACGCCGAGATACCCGTCGCCCTGGAGGAGGTTGAGCGCCAGGGCGGTTCCGGCGGTCAGCGCGCCGAGGCGGTCGGCGAGCCCCCGGAGCTCCGGGCCGGCGCCGGCGAGATGTGCGCCGCGGCCGGCGAGGATCAGCGGCCGCTTCGCCCCGGCGAGTAGGCGGGCTACCTGCCCCAGGCCGCCGTCGACGTCGTCACTCACCGCCGGTGCCAGCGGTGCGGGAAGCTCTTCGTCCGCCGCCTCGAGGGCCGCGAGGTCGTAGGGAATGGCAATAACGACGGCGGTTCGCTTGGTGAGCGCGTATTCCACCGCCTGCTGCGTGATGGAGCCCGCGGCGTCGCGGGTCACGGTGAAGGTGGCGGCGCCGAGGCCTGCGGCGATTGCCGCCTGGTCCACGTCCTGGGGCCGGGCGCCGCTGCTCGGAGCGTCCCCGGTGACCAGCACCACGGGGATTTCCGCCTGGACCGCCTCTGCGAGGGCGGTGAGTGCATTGGTGTAGCCGGGGCCATAGGTGGTGGTGCCCGCTGCGAGGCGTCCTGACGTCCGGTAGTAGGCGTCGGCCGCGGCGATGGCGGCGCCTTCATGGCGGACGGCGGAGAAACGGAGGCCCAGCTTTTCCGCGGCGTCCAGGAAGTAGACGTTTCCGTTGCCCATCACGCCGAAGACATCGCTGAGGTAGCTGCTGAGAACCTGCGCCACGCGGCCGGAGACGGTAAGTGAAGTCATGCAGGAATCATGTGGGCTGGTTCACAGATAGGCAAGAGAGACGGATTTGATTGGGATTCTTGGCAGGAAGTGGCAGTGCTAACTGAAAATATGCCCACTTGTGGCGTGCGTCACCTGGATTTACCTCGAAGGGCGGGATTCCTGCTCGGAGAGCCGGCTCAGGAGGCCGTCGTAGCGGGGCGGCATGAGTTCCAGTACGGAAATGGCCGTGCTGGTCCGCTGGATCCCCTCAATTTCCAGGATCTCGTTGGTGATGCGGTATAGGTCGGCCGTGCTGCGTGCCACCACCTTCGCCATGAGGTCCGCGTCCCCGGTCGTGGCGTGCACCTCGATGACCTCCGGGATCGCGGCTAGCCCGTCCTCCACCGCACCTGTCCGCGTCTGGCTGATGGAGAGTGAGAGGAAGGCCATGAGGTCGTAGCCCAGCGCGGCGGGATCCAGCCTCCGGCTGAAGGAGCGGAGGGCGCCGCTGCGCTCCAGCCGTGCCAGCCGGGCGTGGACTGTGTTCCGTGCGACGCCGAGCGTCCGCGAGAGTGCCAGGGCGCTGGCTTCGGGATCCTTGTCGAGGGCCAGGATGATCCTGCCGTCGAGGGAATCCAGGGTGCGGGGGTTCGGGATGGTCATATTTTCACCGCAGACTGTAGAAGTTGAGCAGAAGTCCCAATGGGTTGAGGGTATCTTGCATTGTGGGCCGGGTCACAATCATGATCGTTCCTCATGACCCGTGATCAGATCCTGACCGCACCGGACTCCGCGCTTCCCACCCTTCGTGGCGCGGTGGCCGGACTTCCGCCCTACGTCCCCGGCCGGCGCAGCGCCGGCCTGGACATTGCAGCCCTCGCCAGCAACGAAAGCCACTACGAGCCACTGCCCGCTGCCACCGCTGCGGTGGCCGCAGCGGCCGGTACCATGAACCGCTACCCTGACAGTGCCGCCATCGAACTCCGTGAACGGATTGCCCGCCACCTCGGCGTCACGGCCGGAGAAGTCGCGGCGGGACCCGGCAGCGTCGGCGTCCTCCAGCAGATCATCACCGGACTGTGCGACGCCGGGGATGAAGTGATCTTCGCCTGGCGCTCCTTCGAGGCCTACCCCATCCTGGTTGAGCTGGCAGGCGCCCAGCCGGTCCGAATCCCGCTGGACGGCGCTGAGGGGCACGACCTTGACGCCATGGCCGCGGCCGTCACTGACCGCACGAAGGTTATCCTGCTCTGCACCCCCAACAATCCCACCGGCGTGCCGATCAGCCACGAACGTATCGAGGCCTTCCTGCGGTCCGTCCGCTCCAACATCCTTGTGGTGATCGACGAAGCCTACGTGGAATACGCCGAAGCGGGCAGTGGCCCCGATTCCCTGGCGCTCTACCGCCAGTACCCGAACGTCTGCATCCTTCGCACCTTCTCGAAGGCGTATGGACTCGCCGGCCTGCGCGTGGGATACGCCGTGGCGGCGCCCGATATTGCTGAGGGACTGCGCCGGACCGCCCTTCCCTTTTCGGTGAGCGCGCTGGCCCAGAAGGCTGCCATCGCGTCGCTGGACGCCGGGGAGGAGATGGAAGCGCGGGTGACCGCCGTCAAGCAGGAGCGGGCCCGGATGGCCGCGCAGCTGGAAGCGCAGGGCTGGAAACTGCAGGCGAGCCAGGGCAACTTCCTGTGGATCCGTGCGGATGAGCTGCTCCAGGCGAGGCTGGTGGACGCGTTTGACCGCGCGGGCATCCTCGTCCGGGCATACCAGGGAGACGGCGTGAGGATCACCGTTGCCGGCCCCGCCTCCAACGATCGCGTGCTCCGGCTTTTGGAAGCCCACGCAGCCTGAACACTCACTGACCCTTTACCAACCCGTTCCGCCTACAACCAGAGGACTCCTCATGGAACAACAGACAATGACGTCTGGCCGCCCACTGGGCGCCGCACTCAAACCCCGCCAGCTCACGATGATGGGCCTCGGAAGCGCCATCGGCGCGGGCCTGTTCATCGGTTCCGGCGCYGGCATCCAGGCTGCCGGCCCGGCCGTGCTGATCTCCTACCTCGTGGCAGGCACCCTTATCATCCTGGTGATGTGGGCCCTCGGCGAGATGGCCGCCRCCAACCCGGACAGCGGTGCCTTCTCCGTCTATACCGCCAAGGCCTACGGGCCGGTGGCCGGTGCCACGGTGGGCTGGCTCTGGTGGCTGCAGCTCGTGGTGGTCATCGCGGCCGAAGCGCTCGGTGCGGCAGGACTGCTGTCCACCATTTTCCCGGCACTGCCGGTGTGGCTGATGGCCTTCGTGTTCATCGTGGTGCTCACCGCCGTGAACCTCACCAGTGTGAAGAACTTCGGCGAGTTCGAGTTCTGGTTCGCCCTGCTCAAGGTGGCGGCAATCGTCGGGTTCCTCCTGGTGGGCGCTGCCCTGCTCTTCGGCTGGCTGCCGGGCGTCCAGTCGCCGGGCCTGTCCAACTTCACCGGAGCCGGCTTCGCACCCAGCGGTTTTGCCGGGATTGCCACAGCCCTGTTCGTGGTGGCATTCGCGTTCGGCGGCACCGAGATCGTCTCCGTGGCGGCAGCTGAAACCGCGGAACCGGCCCGCAGTGTGAAGAAGGCAGTCCGGACGGTGCTGTGGCGCATCCTGGTCTTCTACATCGGTGCGATCTTCGTGATCGCGGCGGTGGTTCCTGTGGGCTCGGCGGGGCTGAAGAGCCCGTTCGCCGCTGTGCTGGACGCCGCCGGCATGCCCGGCGCGGCCACCGCCATCACCCTGGTGGCCGTAGCGGCACTGCTCTCCGCCCTCAACGCCAACCTTTACGGTGCCTCCCGGATGGCGTTCTCCCTTGCCGAGCGCGGCGAAGCGCCACGTCTGCTCGCTTCCGTGTCCAAGGCCCGGGTTCCGGTTGTCGCGGTCCTGGCCAGCGTTGCCTTCGGTGTTGTCACGGTTGTGCTGGAGTTGGCTTTCCCCGAGAAGGTCCTTCCCGTCCTGCTCAACATCGTGGGTTCGACCTGCCTGCTGGTGTGGACCTCCGCGCTCCTCGCCCAGCTCGCGCTGCGCCTACGCGCCGACCGCGAGGGGACGGAGCTTCCCCTGCGGATGCCGGGCTTCCCGTGGCTCACGGTGTTTGGTCTGGTCATCCTCGCCGCGATCTTCACGGTGGGATTCATCGGCGAGGATTCCCGTCCCCAGCTCCTGAGCACTTTTGCGCTCGTGGCGCTTCTGGCGGTGACGAACTGGCTGCACCACCGGAACGGGAAGGTTGCGCCGGTTGTCGAATCCTCGGAGCGTGCCAAGGCCCCGGTGCTCATCGACTGAATCAGGTGCTTTGAACCCACCTCGCGGGTTCGGTGCACGCGGAGGGCGCGTCCGGTCTGGCCGGGCGCGCCCTTCGCAATGCTTTTCCGACACCGCCAGCTTCACCACCATTTCCGCCGGCGCGCCATCGCCGCTTACTCGTTCCTGGGGTTCGACGCCGTTACCACCCTCACCGAGGAAACCGTCGAACCCCGCAGGACCGCGCCCCGCGCCATCGTGCTCGTGGCGCTGATCGGCGGCGGCATCTTCGTTGCGGTCTCTACGTGACCCATATGGTCCACCGCGGCGGCGTGTTCGAGGACTCGGTCTCCGCCGCCAGCTCCATCGCCCTGCAGATCGGCGGGCAGCTGTTCGGCGTGGTGTTCCTGGCCGGCCTGGAACACCACGTACCGGTGAGACTCCTTGAACCTCGTCCGGGCAATGAACTCCTCGCCCCCGATCTCATGCGACAGCTCAATTGCCCTGTCGATGCTTCGGGACTCCAAGTCGGCCCATGATCTCTTCATATTCCCATTCATACCTGATAGGTGACTTGCCCATGAGCTCAACGTGCCTGACGTTCTTCGGAGTTCAGCGCTTCGTGGCGGCGTTCTGTGATCGATTGGTGTCGCTCAACCGGGCTTTGAATTGCCTTGCATCGCATGACTTTTGAGACCAATCCGTTTCGAGACACCAAGTTGGAATGGAACCATGAATCGGAACAGCAAACCGCAATTTGAAGCTGCCATGGCTACGAAACGCCACTCTCAGTCTTTGAGAGGAACGGGGTTTGTGGAGTAGATCTTGCGTCCGTCGCCGAGCTCTACCCAGGGAACCATCTTCTTGAAATAGATTCGTTTAGTCTTACGTGCTTTTCGTAGTTCGGAGACTGGAACGAGAAGTTTTGTAGGAATGCCCCCTGGCTCAACGACTGAGGGTAGCCTCGTTGCCCAAGCAGGCGGCCTGAGAATCCACATATTTTCCGTTTTCCGTCTCCCTTTGAGCTCTACCGCGTAGTTGGTCACCGTTACGGGTTGGAGGCCCTGATTCGTAACCGCAATCTCTATGAAGTCATCTTCATGGAATCCCGAATGTTCAAAATAGGGCATACTGTAGGTGCTTYTGACATGGACCTTACGCCCCGACTTTTGATGTACAACCATCTGCCAAACCCATGTGGCCACCGCAACCACCGCGGAAATAACACCTGCAATGACACCCATAGCGGCCATCGTGTCAGCATTCATTGCACTCCCGTGAAGGGAGCAACAGTACGTTCAAGTTCATACCCTGAGAGTAGCAATCAGGCAGGRCGCTTCAGCGATCGCGCCACGGGCAGCCTTATGACGAACTTGATCGGTGATGCACGCGTTTCGACGCGGCAACAGTCCATTGGCCGGCGTCCGTGACGAAGTGGAAGCCACGGAAGCTTCAGTGATGGGCGCCCCCTGTGCGGTAGAGGGCATCCGGACCCCCGACATAGAAGGCGCTGACGATTAAGCAGGGCTAATACGTTCACTCGCCCGGCGCGCAAAAATCCGCTTGAACGTAGCCTTTGTAAAATAGACTCCAAGTGACCCGCCGGAGAGTAAGCCACCAGCTATCGCTATGACAACATATCCCCAATGGATCGATTGCCCAGTCCAAGCCCCAAAAACCGCGTTGCCGGAAAGGCCCAAAAGGAAAAGCCCAACCGGCAGCAGGATTACGACGCCAACATTTGCGACCTCGTCAAGCCTGGTCACGAGTAGCTCAGCCCGAGCATCCTTTACGTTTACAGTTTGAACTTCATCCAGCGAGCGCGCCTTCTCTCGAGCCAGGGCTTCAACCTGACCTTCGAAATCGCCTACCACCTTGTCAAGTTCAGCACGYGCGGCCGCAGACATTGGCGTTGACCGGCGAGGAAAACCAGGCTTGGCTTCGTGTAGCGGCACAGGGCTAAATACTTGGGGCGCCGACGGCCCTTCAAGCTTTTCAGTCGTCATCTCGGTTCCACGCGTTCCGGCTTAGCCTCTTTACTCGAGCGCGCTCGTCCGCTCCCGTGAACCAGTTCGACACGGGCAGCGTCTAAATCATCCCAAGCCTGGGTCAACTCTTCCTGGAAGGTCGCCGCTGCTGTCTCATAAGTTGACCGGCTCGCCCGCGTTGCTCTCGTCAACTGCATCAGCGTGGCTGCAAAAGCAGCGATAAGAACGAGTAGGGAGAGCAGCGCTATGTATTGTGCCGGGGTCTCGTCACGCAGCAGCCCAGCAGTGAAGGCGAATGCGGTTAACGAAGCAACGATACTAACCGATAAAACTGAGGTGAATAGAACAATCCTGTGGAGAGATCGTTCTCGATGCAACTCATGCTGATCCAAGGACATCAATTTTTGGACAACAAGGCGTCGGCGCTGGTAACTCTCGGCTAGTTGTCGGTCGACGTCGTGGCCGCGTCCTGGGCCTTCATTCAGGAGCGTTGGCTCTGGTCCGTCACTGGCGCTTGTCATGAGTCCATACTATGGCGATTCGAAGTGCCACTTTGAGATGACAGGCTCGTGCAGAATGCAGCTCTGAGTACCACCATGACGTATGAACACGTTGGCGGTAGCGATGCGTTCAGTTTGTTATTCATGATCTCTGCCGTGGTTCCAAAGACATGAAGTTGAGTTTTTGGCACTAGCACTCCTCGATGGTGACGGATGTGCCGCTGACCTGCATCCACACGCTGTCGTTCGGCCTTCCAATCGAACTCATGATGGTCCGTCCAAGTCCGATTGTTCCAGAACGGGACCCATTCACCCGCCAGCGAGCGTCGACCCTCTGCCCGCGGTAGCTCGCATCGAGATACCCGTCGACCGCTGGCAATGCGAACTTCGAACGGGCGGGGATACGTAGGTTAGAGCTGGCCCGGTCTTTGTCGGTGATTACTTGGGACTCAATGCGGGTCCCCTCGGCCGAGCCGACACACCCGAGGAATGTCGGCTTTGGCGGGCGCGGATCACGGTCATAAGCAGACGAGAACTCAGCGCGTGCTGGAGGTATCAACGAGTTCTTCGTGGTCGACCGCTCTATTTTGTACCCGGTCATGCCGTGCCTCTTCCGAAGGCCAGTCTGCACTTCGACGTTCGCAAACGGGGCAATTCGCTCAGGATCGTGCAGGGCACGGCGCACGGAAGGCGGTACGGCAGCTGCGAAAGTTTTCATCAGCTGGGCCTCCGCCATTTTCGGTGTCTCGGCTGCCGCATAGTGGACGAACAGTGTCTCAAGATCGACAAGGGTCTTCAGCCACCATCCACCCGCATGCGGCGAGCGTTGGCCAATGCGGGTGACGTAGTATTGATCCACCCGCTTCCGCACAGAAGTGCCGGCCAGCCCGACGTAGAGAATAGCTGTTTCCGGAATCCAAAAAGCCCCGATCCGTTCAGCGAGGCTCTCGTTTGTTGCCGGCGCACCATCAATGGTCACTGACGGACACCCCACCTTTAGTGCGTCAAATGCGCGGAAATCATGCAGATAAACCCCGATCTGGCCAACCGGATCGTTGAGGTCTGGTGTGGACGTCACGACGTAAACGCCAGGAAGATCCAATGGAACTTGCCGGCCCCACGGCACGACACCGGCCGGATGCAATCTGGACTTGTCGAACAGTTCCCCCACTGAAATGGTCATTGGCCTATGCTAAGTGACACCCCGGACAATGCCAGTTGTTGGTCTTTGTCAGGCCGGCAAAATACCCTGGCGCAGTGACTAATTTCATTGGGGGAGTGGCAGCGGATCAACTGCCCGAGGGCTTGTACGAACTTCTCAATACTGATGTACTCGGCCAGCTTCTCAACGACGGGTCAGAGCTGCAGCCAATCTTCGCGGACATAGACGATGAAGACAGCCCGGACATCCTTTCCCGCCATGTCGCCGATGCAGTCCGCCAAACCCTGACAGCAGCCAAACCCAGCGACCGCGTGGCCCTCGCAAACAAGCTCCTTCAGGAGTTGAAGCACACAGACCGCATCGCCGACGGCCCCACCCAGCTCCAGTCAATCCACCGACAGGCAACCCTCAAACGGCGAAACTTGCGCCGCCCCACCACCAACCTGAGCGATTCCGCGCTGCTCACCAACAGCAAGGACGATCCGAACCTCGCCGCGGAACTCCGCACGGAGATAGAGTCCGCCAACACGGTGGACCTGCTCTGCGCCTTTGTCCGCTGGACAGGCCTCCGCCTGCTCCATCCGGCGCTCGAGGAACTCAGGGAGCGGGGCGCCAAACTCCGCGTCATCACCACGACCTACATGGGCGCCACCGAACGCCGCGCGATTGACGAGCTCGTCACGCGTTACGGCGCGGAAGTGAAGATCAGCTACGAAACCCAGGCCACGCGTTTGCATGCCAAGGCCTGGCTGTTCCGCCGGAACTCGGGATTCGACACCGCCTACGTTGGCAGCTCCAACCTCAGCCAAGCGGCCCTGCTCGACGGCCTCGAATGGAACGTCCGGCTCAGCTCCGTCGGCACGCCTGCGCTGCTGCAGAAGTTCGAGGTCACCTTCGACAGCTATTGGGCTCAGCGCGCCTTTCAAAGCTACGATCCGGAACGCGACGGCGAAAGGCTTGACGCCGCCCTGGAACGCAACGGAGGCCGGCGCACTGCCGTCCCGGGGGCAGCCACGGGCCTCGAACTTCAGCCCTTCCTCCACCAGGAGGAGATGCTCGAAGACCTGGAGGCCCAGCGGCTCAAAGGCTTCAACCACAACCTGCTGGTCGCTGCCACCGGCACCGGTAAGACGGTCATCGCGGCGCTGGACTACAAGCGCCTCTGCGAAGCGGCCGGCAAAGACCTAAAGCTGCTTTTCGTCGCCCACCGCCAGGAAATCCTTAAGCAGGCCATGCGCACGTACCGTGACGTCATGCAGGACGGCGCCTTCGGCGAACTCTACGTCGGAGAGCACAAACCCGGGCAGTGGAAGCACATCTTCGCCTCCGTCCAGTCGCTGTCCTCCCTCGGCATTGAACAGCTGGCACCGGACTTCTTCGACGTCGTGGTGATCGATGAATTCCACCACGCCATGGCGCCCACCTACCGCCGGCTGCTGGACCACCTTCAGCCGCAGCAGCTGCTTGGACTGACCGCGACGCCGGAACGCGGCGACGGCGTCGACGTCGCCAAGCAGTTCTTTGACGGCCGCACCGCCAGTGAACTGCGTCTCTGGGACGCCCTGGACGCCGATCTGCTGGTGCCGTTCCACTACTTCGGCGTTTCGGACGACGTCGACCTCAGCCAGTTGGAGTGGAAGCGCGGCAACTACGACACCGCGCAGCTGAACAACCTCTACACCGGCAACGCCGCCCGCGCCGCCAAGGTGATCCGCGAACTCCGCGACAAGGTCACCAGCACCGAGCAGATGCGGGCCATCGGCTTCTGCGTCTCGGTCCAGCATGCCCACTACATGGCCGAGGTGTTCAACCGTGCCGGCATCGCCTCCGTTGCTGTCGACGGCGGCACCGACGACGCCGACCGAGCGGCGGCGCTGGAACGGCTCCGCCGGCGGGCGATCAACTGCATCTTCGCCGTCGACCTCTTCAACGAAGGCCTGGACCTGCCGCAGGTGGACACGATCCTGATGCTCCGGCCCACGCAGAGCGCCACGATCTTTCTCCAGCAGCTGGGGCGGGGGCTGCGCCGTGCCGAGGGCAAGGCTGTGCTGACCGTCATGGACTTCATCGGCCAGCAGCGCCGTGAGTTCCGGTTCGATCTGCGCTACCGGGCGCTCACCGGCTACGGGCGCAAGGAGCTGGAAAAGGCTGTCAAGGACGAATTCCCCTACCTGCCGTCGGGCTCGCAGATCGTGCTGGACCGGGTGGCGCAGAAAGCTGTGCTGGACAACATCAAGGCGCAGCTGCGGTTCAACCGTAGGGAACTTGTCGAGGACATTGCCTCGCATGCCGAGACTGAGCTGATGGCCTACCTCGAGCGATCGGGGAATGACTTGAAGTCGATTTACCATTCTGCGGGGGACTCGTGGACCGGCTACCTTCGCCGGGCCGGGCTGATCGAAGGTTTGTCGCCGATCGAGAGTGTCCTTCGCGGGACGATACGAGAGCTCTCGGCAGGTGACGAAAAGAAGCTTCTAAGCCGTATGGTCCGGCTGATCCATGTGGACGATCCTGAACGGGCCGACGCATACTCGATGCTGGTCGATGCCGACGCGCCCCGCTACTCTGACCTCGGCAAGCGGGAGCAGACTTTTGCCCGGATGCTTTTTTACACGCTGTGGGACGACGGCGGCCGATTCCAGTCTTACGACGCCGGCCTCGACTATCTGCGCGGCTACCAGTTCGTCTGCAGCGAGATCCGCCAGCTAGTGAAGCTCGGCGTGGCCGCGTCTAAGCATGCCGCCAAGGGACTCGGTGCGGGGCTGCAACACGTCCCACTGCTCTCGCATGCCACGTACCGACGTGAAGAGATCCTGGCAGCCCTGCAGTACGGTTCGCTGGAGCTCGGTAAGAATGTGCAGCACCGCGAGGGCGTGGCCTGGTGCCCGGCGACGTTCACCGACGCCTTCTTCGTCACGCTTAACAAGGACGACAAGAAACACTCAGCCACGACCCTGTACAAGGACTATGCGATCAGTCGGGAGCTGTTCCACTGGGAATCGCAGAGCACGACACCTGCCCACAGCCCAGTAGCTCGCCGCTACTTGGATAGAGCGGCTCATGGATCATTGATTCTCTTGTTCACCCGAGACACCGAGAAAGACGAAACCGGGCTGACCATGCCCTACTCGTGCCTCGGGCAACTGGATTACGTCCAGCACAAGGGGGAGAAACCGATAGCGATCACCTGGAAGTTGCACCGGCCGATGCCGGCGGATGTGTTTGCGACTGCTGCTGCCGTGGCGCAGTAGTGCTAAGTCGAATGGGAGTTCATTTCTCGCATGATCGTGACCGTAGGCATGAGTCCGATGTCGCCGACTTCGTAGCCGCCGCGAGTGTGCGCGCTTACTTGTACTGTCTTCGGCGCGTTCCACGAGGTGCCGGGCGCGCGACGCATGAATGGGCGAACTTCGTGTGCGCTTCTGCCTCCGTAGTTCGAGAAGAACCCTTCCTGGAGGCCGGCCGTGGCAAAACCGTTCTCGACGACCACGGGAATTAACCAATCGCTGTGCGGTTTATAGGTGAGGGTGCGTTGAGGTGCGGCCGTGCGGAGATCGAGGTAATTCCGTCCTCGGGGTTCAGGCAAAACTGGTGCGCTCCTGCGGATGTGGATGCCCTTCCGAAGCTTTAGTGCGGCCTCGACCATGAACTGGGCGTCCTCCCTACCCACTTGGGTCAGCTTTGCATGGCGTGACACGGTGATCGACCGTCCGCGAAGGGGGACGTATTGGCCGACCCTCATTCCTTGAACCCAATCCGACATAGCCCCGAAAGTGATGACAGCCAGCTGCGTTCCGTCCTGCTCCACGTGCCAGAACACGAATCGGCTCTTGCCGGCGTCTGTCAGGACACCGGTATGCATTGGCCGCAAATTTGTGAGGGCGTTCTTCATCACAACCGGTGACGCGTTCAAGCTGTTCCTCCGAGCGGCTGACCGGAGAGTGTTGCTGACATCGTGGTAGGCGAATAGGCCGAACTTCCCATTGCAGACAAGGCGGATCAGGTTGCGGAGAGCCTGGTCTGTGAGATTGAGTGAGTCCGCGTCGGCTGACAACGTTTTGACATTGCGCTCGTCCAACTCCAAGGCGGCAGACAAGCTTTCGAAAAAGACGGGGTGGTCCTTCGGGGCAAAAGCGCTAAGGGTCAGCTGCAGTTCTTCCAGGGCTGGGTTTCCGGGGCCGATGGTCGTGGGTATGGGGTCCACGCGCGGAGAAGCCACCTGGATGMCTGCAGATTCGGGCTTGGACTCAGGGTCGATTTCCCGCCGGTGTCGACGCGCGTCGATTTGGCGCTTGATGTCGGCAGCCAAGGGGCTCGACACGACAGTCGTCAATACTGTCGACACCTTCGGTTGTGGAGAGGGGACAGCCTTTAGCCGAGTCGCGGCCGCTGGAGCGGCAGCGGATGGTGCGCCGTTCCGCTGCATTTCAGAGGCGTAGGCACAATTCCGTTCAGTCTGCTGCACTACAAGCCTGCGGTGATGATTCATAATCTCTGTCCAGGCGCCGTTCGGGAATCGCTTGACGTCCCGGCGCGCCGGCATGTAGCCGAGTGCCTTGAGGCGGACCACATAGCCCTGCTCGAGCCGGTCATAGTCGTAGAGGCTGATACGGCCCAACGGATCAGGTCGGTAGTTGGCCCGAGTCAGCGGTTTCGGTTTGGGCGGCCCGGCAGCAAAGCGCCGGAGATGCGCCGCCTCTTCCGGAAACAGGCGCGTCTGTCTTGGTTTAGAACCAAGTTGGATTCCCGCGCGACGTGACTCGCGGATTAGGTCCTGAACCTTCAGCCCGGTCTCTTGGGCGATCTCGCTAAGCAGAATGGCTGGGCCGTACTTTCCGGGCACCCCTTGGCCAGCCTCTCGCTTGCGGCGGGATGTTCTTTCCTGCCGGACGTGAATTCGCGTCGGTGGCAGCACTTCAACCGCTGCCGCCACCGCCTCGTCGGGTACAAGACCCAACACCTCCTGCTTAAACTTCCGCAGCGCCGCCTGCTGCTCTTCATCGAGCCCGCTCATTATTCCCCCAAATGTGCAAAATTCTGTTACGGAGAAAGGATATCCGGTGGCATCGACGTTTTTGGATCAACCGTTGACGGCCTCTGAATGGTCCCCTGCACAAGCAGTCTGCACCATTTGCGGCACTCAAGAATCTGCTGCCGCCTCAGCCTCTGAATACAGCCAGTTCGATTTGGTCGGGACTCGTTTCATTGCCGGATCGGAGTTGAGCCTTTTCCGCCCAATTTTGCATGAGTAAGCAGTACGCGCCATACGTGCTTGGCCACCAGGCCGTCGACGGCGCACTTGGCCATGCGGTCGGGCGGAGATTCGTCGCAACCACCTCGTCAAGAATGAAGTAGTTTGGCGCCGCGGTGGACCCCTGTGCGAAGTATAGGAATTTGGTCGAGAACGCGGGGCCCAGCCACTTGATGCGGCCTCGTCCCTTATCAGTTGTGAGAACTGAGTACGCTTTCTCAGCGTCTGCTTCGTTACGCACCAATTCCCACGCTTTCGCAAGGAGAAGTGCGGCTTCGCCCTCGTCCTCGGCAATACCGTCAAGGCGGGCGTGAAGTCGAGGTGCGCGCGTGCCCAGGCCCCAAGCAAGGGAATACCACAGCAGCTGAATAGCTGCTTTGGGGGAGGGCTCTTGATCCGCGATGGAGAACACGTCGCCACGACTCAGCTGCACGAGACCAGATCCGTGGAGTTTGCCGAGTGGCGCCGTGAGCCCCCGAGCGGAAAGCTCCTTTTGCCAGCGGGCGGCATCCGCGGAAACCGCATGACTTAGAACCTCTGACCTGCTGGGTAGCCGCCTGTAAACATCGTCCGGCAATGGGGCATCTGGGTTAATCACGAATGGCTCCGCTTCCTGTGGCATTTTGCAGGTTCTCGATGGGGTTACTGTCTGCGTTTCCCCGACCAAACCTATCGCTTCCACATCACGATTCAGGGAAATCGGCCGCAAAGGGCAGTCCAGCTATTTCATTGTTTGGTACGGCCGCAAATCCAGCGGCTTAATCTCAGTCCCTTCCTTGATCAGACCCATCAAGTCGTCTTGCCGAGCTTGACCCAGCGTCAGCCGATACTTCGCCAGACCGGCCAGCATTTGCTTGGTCCTGGGCACGTCGCGACTCAAAGGGTGGTCCAGGAGCCTTCGCTGGATCTTGTGATTTCCAGGATGGATCCAGTGCGGGGCGAACTCCGTGTTGGAATCTTCTGGGTGCGCCGCAACGTCAGCAGAAGCTACGGAGAACAGCGTCTCCCACGGGTCCGTGACTCCGGGCTTCAGCACCTCTGCGCCGTGGGCCTCGGCGACATTCTTGCGAACGGCATGTCCCAGATACCGATGCACCCGGCCCTCGCGCTGTTCGAAGTCCACCGGGTTGCCGGGTACGTTCCAATGGATGACCGAGTGCGCCCACCAATGGAAGTCGATGCCTTCCTGGCCGACGGACGTGGAGGCCAGCACGAACGGCCAGAAGGGACTGTTGAAGGCCCGGCGGACGTCGGGCATGCGGTTGCTGTCGCCGTCGTCCGTTTTGGCGTTGCTGTACCGGACGGCGAAACGGCTGCCCATCCGGAGATCCTCGTGCGAACCGTCGGGATACTTGGCGAGCATCTGCGCCGGCTTGAGGGACAGCGAGCGCCGGATGTCGTCGGCAAGTGACCAGAGTTGCTCGGTGGTGATCTCCCCGGGGGCCTGCTGGCTGCGGAGCTGGAAGACATACTCGTCCAGCACCGCCTGGAGGTTGCCGGCCTCGCAGTAGCGCAAGACCTTCTGCCAGTAGTCGCCTTCGGGATAGAGCTTGTCCAGCAGCTCGGTGGCATCGAGCCGGTTGAAGAGCGTGCGCAGGCCGCTTGCCGCAAACACGGCGGCCTTCCACAGCTCAGTGCCATCGAAGTCGTCGGGCACTATGCGCCTCAGGGCGCGGTGGAGGCAGTTGGCGGGGGAGTTGACGGCCAGATCTTCAATCCCGTCCTCCCAGCCGGCCGGCTCACCGGACACTGCCCCCAGCATCCGATAAACGTGTGCCAGATAGAGCCCGGCCTCGGAGCCACCCTCCTGCTCGGTCTCCCCGCCGTCCGCGGCTTTGCCCTGCTGCTGGGTGTACTCGTCCAGCTGCCGCAGCTCGCGCGTGGCCAGTTTGGCATCGTTCTTCCACTCTGCCGGCAAAGCGCCCGGCACCGAGAAGTAGGACGCCCAGGCACCGAGCCGGCTGGCCGGGTCGACGACGGCGCCGTCCACCATCGCGGTGCCGGCTGCTGCGGCGGCAGCCCGAACAACATCGCCGGGCACCAAGGAACCATTCAAGGAGGCACTCTCCAGCGGATCACCTGCAAGGGCCAGAGCAGCGTGGGGTATGAACAGCGCCAACGTGGACATGGCCTGGGGTTCGCCGTCGCGGACGCGGAACCGCAGGCGGCCGCGGAAGCGCTTGCGGGCCTCCGCGGTGTTTTCACCGTGCAGCGGCGATCCTTCCAGGATCTGCCGCTCGGCCTCGTAGGAGAGCATCGTGGTGACCGCCGTCGGTGCAGCGTTCCACGCAGAAAAGACCAGCTGCTTGGTGACGTCAGTACCCACGTCAGCGAAAGCACCGGAAGGCTCCATGTAGGGGAGTGACGACGGCATCCACAGCAGCTTCCACCAACCCTGGCCAACGGTGTGCTCACGAACGGCCCGGAACTTGGCGTTGTCGGTCTCCACGGCGCCATAGCGACGATAGGCCTCGGGGTCTATGGTCGCGAGGGCCGGCAGCACCGGGTCAACTGCTTCGCGGTCGCAGTGGATCCTGCCGTCCAGCATCCTGCCGACCTTGTAGTCAGTGAGGAAGTGCGCGAACATCGGCACGGATTTCCAGTATTCCATCGGATTGCCAGTGCGCGTGGCCCGGAACAAAGCGGACAGGGACTTGTAGCTGGTGAGGTCCCCGGCCCGGACGTCCGTCGGTGCCATCTCGATCACGGACAGCATGTCGTCTTTGCCGAGCTGGGGCCGCTCCGTGCGGCTCATGAACAACTTCAGACCGTCCTCGATGCGGTGCGTCAGCGTCTCGTCCCGAACCTGCTTCAGGAGCTGGGTCCGGCGGCCGTCCAGATCAGTCTCGAGGCCTTCCATGTACCCCGGCCGTTCGCTGCTCAGGAAACACAGCAGCTGCCGGAAGTCAGCGGCGTGATCGTCGCCGTCGGCTTCGTTCGCTCCCGTGTGTGCCTTGTACGGCGTGGCCGAGAGCAGGATCAGCTTGGCGCCCTTGTAGTTCAGGAACTGTCTTGCCAGCTCGGCAGCGGGATCCTCGTCGTCGGGCGCGGTGCCGGGAGAGTAAAGCAGATCGCGGAAGCGCTGGAACTCGTCCAGAATGATCAAATCAGGCTCCAGACAGTCCAACCCGGCCTGGGCGAGGTCTCCACGGAGCCCTCCGATGACGGCGCTCATGCGGAGCCGGATATTGTCAGTTCCCGCGGTCAAGGCGTCGCACATCGCCGTTTCAAAAGCGGCGAGATTTCCGCTCTTCGTGGCGAGCTGTCTGAATTTGTCACACACCGAGGTGACGAACCCTTCGGGATGCAGTTCGGTGAGGCGTTTGATTTCCCAGCTGAATCCGGGAACGCCAGCGCCCGCCCTCAACAGCTCGACCGCGTCATCCCGGCGTTCGGTAGTGATCACTCCGAGCTGTTCGAGGATCCGAAACAGCACAGCCCGTTCTCGCGCCTGGCCGGTTGCCCCGCCGACGTTGAACGACGTGCCCGGAGTCAGCGAGATGAAGTTGACCCGCTTGCGTGTTCCCGGCGCGGCCGGAGCATTGAGCTTCGTCAGCTCCGCAGGCAGAAGCGTCAGCCTGCCCGACTCTATGATGTCCTTCTGTCCGGTAACGTTCAGTCGGCCAATGTTCTGCTTGGCCAGGTCAGCATTGGAGCAGACGTAAACGACGTCGATGCGGTCCACGCCGGAATCGGGCCGGTCGAGTCGCTCGATCGCCTTCGCGACAACGCCGCGGGCCACCATGCTCTTGCCCAGCCCGGTCTCGTCCGCGATAAGAAATCGGTCCGCCGGCTGGTCATCCAGATAGAGGCGCTTGAAGACGTGTTCCACGGTCCGGCGCTGAAAGCCCCGGAGTCCGTCCAGCGCGGGCGTTGCGTCAAACCCCATGAAGTTCCCCCATGTCTAGTGCCTCGGTGGCTGCGGTCCACAGTGCGTGCAGCTGCTGAATCTCCGGATCATCGCCGCGAAGGGCGAGCAGCCGGTCCATCACCACCTTCAAATCAGGAAAGACCGAGCCAGCGTCCGGACCTGCCATCGCGCCCACCATCGCTTCGAAGAGCCCCGCGGTGGAGCCGTCTCCGAACCCTGAACCGGCGAACCATCCCGTGCCGGTCCCGGACCCGGGAAGAGCATCCTCCGGGGTGAGGAACAACAGCAGGAACTGCCGGAGCTTTTGTGGGTCGTCGAGCTGGCGGGCAATGATCTCATCCAGCCGTCCGGCGGGATCGGTGCGGAGGCTGCCCTGGATCACCGTGCTCTTGGACAGCCGGGCGACAGGGTCCTCCAGCGTGAGCACCAGGTACGGCGTCACGTCAGCCAGCGGTATGGCGCGGAAGACATGTTCGTGCTGACCGCCGGACGGCTCGACGACGGCGCTCGGCTGGGGGAGCGAAAGGAGGCGCAACTTCGCGGTGAACTCGGGCTTCGGCGACCAGCCATGGGAGACGGTCACAGCGAACGTGTTCTTGGTGTCGCCGTCGGGGACGGCATCGAGGAGGAACCGTTGCGCCGCAGCGTCCCGCAGGGCGTTCTCCAGCCGGAAGGCTGCCACGTCTTCTTCCGAGCGGGCCGCGCCGCCGGTGCCCAGATAATCGGCGAAGGGCACGTCCTTGAGACTCTCCCGGATGCGCTGCACCCCCAGGCGTTTCTTGGCTCCCCGCATTTCCAACAGAAACTCCACGTTACGAGTGAAGCCCGCCTCGGTGGCGTTGGCCGACCCGAGAAGCACGTAGGTGTAGTGGTCGAAGTCGCAGAAGTAGGCCTTGGCGTGCAGACCGGTCAGATCGTCCGCCACCCGCTGGATCCCGGACGCATCCACATCGCTTTGCCCTGACTCCGACGATTCGGGGATGCCGAGTTCGTCAAAAGCCTTGAACCACGTTCGGGTATCACCCACTGTTTTCTCGTTGAGGAGATCCAGCTGGTCCCCGCGTGAGTAGACGTAGAGGTTGTCCGTCCACGGGTCCCGCAACCGGCCGAGCATCGTGTCGTCGAGGAAGGGAGAGATTACCAGCTTCTCTCGGCCAAAATGGGCCCCCTCCCCGGTTTTACCGTTGAGTGCACTAAAGGTTCCCGGATCGCCGAGGTGGGCAGTGATGGAGCCCTGTTCGAAGTCCTCACCCATACCCATGGGCCGGAATGTCAATCGCTGAATATCCTCCGGCAACTCCCAATGGACGTTCGCAAGGCGCGAGGCGAGTCCGCGCACCCTGGCCAGCCGCCCGGCGTCGGGCGTCACTGTGCAGAGGTCCGGGAGCCCGGCGATGAAGCGTGCGAGGGGCCCGCTATCTGGGCCGGAGTCCTCGGTGTCCTGCACGGGTTCGCCGTCCAGACGGACAAGGAGGTCCCAGCTGGCGTCGGTGGTGAGGTTACGACTGCTGCAGAGGAAGCGGTAGCGGCGCTCGGTGTCGTTCTCGAATTCTAGGAGCCAGATCTTGGGGTGGAACAGTCCGCGCTTGACGCTCACCTGATGGACCATCGGCTCCAGGAGTGCGAGCAGGTCCGAGGCGTCCGAGGGCGCCTTGATGTGGCCTGCCTGGCAGAAGATGTCCACACGGTCGGAGACTTTGCGAAGGGCGCTGAGTACCGCCACCGGATTTGTGAATTCTTCTCCGGAACCTGCCACGAAGCTCAGAGGTACCGACAGGGCGCTCGTCATGTCCAGGGTGAAGGTGGTGCCGACGGCGTGGGAGAGCCGGAATCCTGCCGGCGGGCGCAGCTGCTGCGTGAGCGCCTGCCTGTTTGATGCCTCAAGCATGTGACTGCCCTTCCAATGCGAGTCCTGCGTGGATGTCCAGGACATTCCGGCGCACTTGCGTCCAGCGGAAGCTCAGAGCTGCCACTCGGGCCGGTGGCTGCCAGGCGCGTAGCCGGCGCTCGTTGCGGAAGCGTGAGTTGGACTTCTTCATCAGCTTCTCTCGGGTTTCGACGGCGGCACGGAAGTCCTTGTTGTCGATCAGTTTGCCGGCGCTCATGGCAGCCTCGGCCATGGCCCGCGCGAAGTCGGCGGTGTGGCTGTTGATGCCGCTGTTCAATGCTGTGACGCGGCCGATGAAACCGTCCACGTCCCACCCGGCGAGGAGCTCGCGCATGTTGTCCCGCTGGTCTTCCCACGCTTCGAGGAGTTCGTGTGTGGGCCCCAAGGTGTCCGCTCCACTGGAGAAGACGTTCATGGAAAGCTCGGCGAGCAGCTGCTGGTAGAGGATGGTGGCGCCGTTGTGGATGAAGGAGAACGCTTCGGCGTCTTTGAGCCATTGTGCGGGTTCACTTTCCGCACTGCGGCACGCCGGGTCCAGCCAGGGTGCCCAGAGCCCGGGGGTGGGGCTGACCTCGGATCCGACGACGTGGGCCAGCATCGTGCCGGGGCAGGTAGTCAGGATGCGTTCCTGGAGCCAGCGGGCTTCGTCGTGGGACAGCTTCAGTCCGCGATCCTCGGCCTGCGGGAAGCCGGTCGGCGGCGTAGGGAGTGTCTGGTTCCAGACCGAGTAGCTGTTTTCGCCATCTTCGGGCGCGGGGGCGTCAGCGCACATGAGCTGGGCGACGGCGGAGCGGTCTGTGTCCGGGTTGACGATGCCGTAGGTGCGCAGCGCGGTCCAGTAGGCGGCGGAGGGCAGCTGCTGGACGTTCCGGCCTGCGTCCCGGCCGATGTAGCTTTCCTCGCCGATCTCTTTGAGCCGGCTGATGAGCTGCCGCTCGGATTCCTCGGACCGCTTACGCAGGTCATCCGGGTTTCGCGTGCTGCGGTGGGCGGTTTGATACGCCCACGGGACGAGGAGCATGTAACGGGCGCCTAAGTGCAGCACTGACGTACCGGGGAACAGGCTGTTGCTGATGGCGTCGCGCAGCTGGCCCATGCCGAGGTCATCGGTGGTTTCGGGTGTCCCGAAGAGCTTGACGAGCTCGCGCATCTTCGAGTTCTCCTCGGTGGACGCGTCGAGCCAGGAGATGAGGGAATTCATGTGAGTGTGGGCTCGCTTCTGCCTGCCGGAATTGTCTCGTGGTTGAGGTGCATTCGCGGCCACGAATTACCCCCACTGTGCACAATAGAGCACCCAGAAGATCCTGCCGAAAATCACCGAACACTCTGAGAAGTCTGTCGCTCAGCGCACGCAGTGACGGACTCTCGGGCTATCGAGTCTTGCTTCCTTGAATACGCAGTTGCTCGGCCTCGTGGGGGATTTCGTGGTGACCGTCAGGGGCGGAGATCAACGCCAAAAAATCCGGTTGCTCGGCGACATCGGGGCCCGGCTGCTCGAGACTTCTGCGGTCCTTACTCGCACCACGATTGACGGATTGACCTCATGATTGCTCGCTTAGCAGCTATGAGTGATTAGATGTTTCTTGGCCCTTCACTTTTAGCTGCGACGTGTCGGGTTGGAGACTGGGGGCTGCAGCGGAGCGAGGAGCATAGACGCGTGACAGCGCCGGAAGCGGAAACCACCAAGGCCGATCTGAATGTCGCACCGGGATCGGTGGTCCACGTGAGGGACGAAGAGTGGCTCGTCACGGGAGTCGAGCAGACCGGCGACGGCCTCCTGCTCAGGGTCCGGGGCCTCAGCGAGCTCGTCCGCGACTCCACCGCTGCGTTCTACGAGTCCCTCGACACCATCCACGTCGTTGACCCCGCCCAGGCCATCCCTGTTGCGGATGCCAGTCCCAACTACCGTCGCGCGCGCCTCTGGCTCGAGTCCACCCTCCGCAAGACCCCGATCCCGCAGGACCACAACGGCCTCACCGTCTCCACGCGCATGCTCGCAGACAAACTCGAGTACCAGCGCATCGCCGTCGCTCGCGCTTTGGACCCACAGAACGTCCGCCCCAGGATCCTGATAGCGGACGCGGTCGGGCTCGGCAAGACCCTTGAAATCGGGATGATCCTGAGTGAGCTGGCCCGCCGCGGAAGGGCAGAACGCGTCCTGGTCGTCACCCCCAGGCATGTCCTCGAGCAGATGCAGCACGAGCTCTGGTGCCGCTTCGCACTGCCGTTCGTCCGCCTGGATTCGGCCGGCATCCAGAAGGTCCGCCAGACGCTTCCTGCAACGCGCAACCCGTTCACCTATTTCAAGCGCGCCATCATCTCGATCGACACGCTCAAGTCTGCCCGCTACAAGGCGCACCTGCAGAAGATCCGTTGGGACGCCGTTGTGATTGACGAGTCGCACAACCTCACCAACGCCGGCACTCTCAACAACGACCTGGCAAGGATCCTCGCCCCCAACACCGAGGCCCTCATCCTCGCCTCGGCCACCCCGCACAACGGCAAGCAGGAATCGTTCGCCGAGCTCATCCGCCTCCTAGACCCCACGGCCGTCCGACCGGACGGCAGCTTCGAGGCGAAGGACATCCAGCGCCTCATCATCCGCCGACACCGCCATAGCCCTGAGGTCGCCAACGAGGTCGGCGCTAACTGGGCAGAACGCCTCGACCCGGACAACCGCCTGATCCCCGCGAGTCATGCCGAGAACGCCGTCGCTGAGGAGATCRCCGACACCTGGCTCTACCCCCAGAATGGTTCGAGCCCGTACTCCGGCGCCAACAGCTCCCTCTTCCCCTGGACACTCGCCAAGGCCTTCCTCTCGAGCCCCGCAGCCCTCCTCGAAACCGTCCATGAGCGCCTCCGCAAGGTCGCCGATCCGAAGCTCCCCGCCGAGCACGCGGAGCACGAGGCCCTCCAACACCTCAAACAACTCACGGAGGCTTCACTAACCAAACCCTCGGCCAAGTACCAGGAGCTCGCCCAGTACCTCAAGGGAATCGGGGTCGGCCCCAAGTCGGACATGCGCGCCGTCGTCTTTGCCGAGCGGGTCCCCACGCTCATGTGGCTCGAGCGGCACCTGCCCAAGGACCTCGGCCTGAAGCCAGAGAATGTCCGCATCCTTCACGGCGGCCTCAGCGACGTCGAGCAGCAGGAGATAGTTGAGAGCTTCAAGCAGGAAGCGTCACCCATCCGTGTGCTCGTCACAGGCGATGTCGCCTCCGAAGGTGTGAACCTCCACAGCCAGTGCCACCACCTCATCCACTTCGATATCCCGTGGTCGCTCATCCGCATCGAACAGCGGAACGGCCGTATCGACCGGTACGGCCAGAAGAAGAACCCCCAGATCACCACGCTCCTCCTGCACCCCAACCACGGGAAATTCGGCGGCGACCTGAAAGTTCTCACCCGCCTCATGGAACGTGAGCACGAAGCCCACGGCGCCCTGAACGACGTCGGCTCCCTCATGGGTCAGCACAGCGTGAAGGCAGAACAAGAAGCGATCCTCGAGGTACTTGCCGGCAGGAAGTCCGAGGACGAGGTCGTGCGCAGCGTCGAGGACGTCCTCGACCCGGCCCACACCGACGAGGGTGCCTTCGACGATTTCGACAGCTTCTTCGAGCAGCTCACTGCGGACGACGGCGGCGGCTCGCCCCGGGTGCCGACCGACGCCGGCGAAGGGCTCTATTCGAGCGAGCTGGACTACCTCGACGACGCCCTCCACGAGGCCTTCGGTAACCCCGAGGAGCCACCCGCTAACGGGGTCGGGGGAGGGGTGAACTGGAGGGTCCACGCCCAGCACCAGGTCGCAGAACTCGAGCCGCCCCGCGACCTCCAGCAGCGGCTCGCGCACCTGCCGCAGGGCTACCTCGCCGACCGCAAGATCACTGAAAAGCTCAAGCTGGCCACAACCCTGGACAAGGGCCAGAACGAGCTCGACGCCGCCAAGAAGGCCATCCCCGCGAAGGGGGAGAAGGCCACGACGTGGCCCGAGGCCCACTTCCTCGGCCCGCTGCACCCTGTCCTCGAATGGGCCAGCGACCTCGCCCTCGCGTCGATGGCCGGCAGCGAGGTCCCCGTGGTCCGCGCCGACGTCGAGGAGCCGAGCGTCCTCCTCATGGGCACGCTGATGAACCGCCGCGGGCAGGTCATCTCCCAGGCGTTTTTCGCCACCCAGGGCGGCGAGCTGTGCATCCCCGAGCAGATCGGAAGCCTCGCCGAGTACCTCCGTGAGATCGGCCTCACCGACAAGTCGATCAACACAGGGCCCGTCGCTGGCGCCGGCGCGTACCAGCCTTACATCGCCCGCGCCGTCAAAAACACGACCGGCTCGCTCGATATCACGTTCGAGGCCGCCGCCCAGGCTGCCGAACATCGGCTCGATGAATGGCACGGCCGAGCGGACGCGTGGAGCGAAGTCCACGGACAGGCACAGCTCCCCGGCATGAGTACGCGGCGCCTAAAAGAGAACAAAGCACGCGTTGAGCAGGAACAGGAGATCGTCTCCTCCCTTGCCCCGGACCGCCGCCTCGTGCGGCCGCTGCTCGTCATCGTGCCCCTGAACACCCCTGCGGAAGGAGAGCACTGAGATGCCCTCGTTCGATTCGTTTGTCGTTGGCGAGGACTTCGTCAGCGAGCATTTTTTCACCACGGACACCACCAAAGCCGGCGAGTCCTTCCAATCCGAGGTCCTCAAGCTCCGCAGGCAATGGGACGAGTCGTCCAAAGAGGGCCACGAGTCCCCGCTGGACCGGTTCCGAAAGGCGCGCGGCCAACTCCAGATAGACCTCGGCACCCTCGCCGAGGAACCCGGCAACGCCTCTCGCGTCTACCGCGACCTGCGCCAAGCGCTCGGGTTCCACGGCCCGAACACCACGTTCAAGGCCGAACGCAGCGGCGCCGAGCTCCTGGCCCACAACGTCTGGTCCACCCCCAACAACGACGTCCTCTTCATTGAAGCCCAGCCGGCCGACTCCCTCGAGGACGCCCTCGCCAAGGACCGCGGCGACCTGATCCAGCGGCCACTCGTCGACGACAAGGAAGCGAACTACTCGGCCAGCAAGCTCATCTCCGAGCTCTACCAGACCGATGAGCCGCCGCAGTTCATCGCTCTCATGGCCGGCCGGTGGCTCGTCCTCACCGAGCGGGAGCGATGGCCCGAGGGCCGGTACCTCGCAGCTGACGCGCTGCTCGCCGTCGAACGGAACGACACCAAGCGCGGAGGCGAGCTGGACCGCTTCCTCGCCGTCTTCGGGCGGGACTCGCTCCACCCGGACCCGAGCGAGCAGATCTGGTGGAACGGCGTCATCGAGTCCTCGGTGAAGCACACCGTCGGCGTGTCGAAGGACCTCCGCGAGGGCATCCGGCTTTCCATCGAAATTATCGCCAACGACGTCCTTACGCGCCGGGCGGCAGCTGGGGTGTCAAAGGAGGGCGTGGAAGGACGGTCGCTCGCCAAGCAGTCCCTTCGCTTCTTGTACCGGATATTGTTCCTCCTCTACGCAGAGGCGTCCCCGGAGATGGGCGTCATCCCTGTGGGCGACGAGCAGTATGACCAAGGCTACGGACTCGACCGCATCCGCGAACTCGTCCTTAATCCGATTGCCTCCGAAAAGGCGAAGCGCGGCACCCACCTCTACGATTCTCTCAACCTCCTCTTTACCCTCGTCAACAAAGGCCACAAGCCAGAGGACGCCGACGAAGCGCTCACCTTTGAGAACCTTGAAGCGGATCTCTTTTCCCCGTCCCGGACGAAGGACCTTGATGAGGTAAAGCTCAGTAACTCTGCTCTTCACAAGGTTCTGGACCACCTCCTCCTCACTAAGGAGGCCCGCGGCAAGGACAGAGGATTCATTTCCTACGCTGAGCTCGGCGTTAACCAGCTCGGGGCTGTGTATGAGGGGCTCATGTCCTACACCGGCTCTATTGCGCAGGAAGACCTTCACGAGGTCGCGAAGGACGGCGACGCATCCAAGGGCTCGTGGGTCGTTCCGGTGACGCGCTCTGCGGAGATCGAAGCCAAGCACTTCGTCATGAGTCAGGACGAGATCACGGGACAGCCGAAGCCGGTCCTCCACGAGAAGGGTACCTTCGTCTTCCGTCTCGCCGGACGGGAGCGGCAACAGTCGGCCTCGTACTACACGCCCGAGGTATTGACCAAGTTCGTCGTCTCCCAGGCGCTCGAAGAGCTGCTCGACCAGTACGGCACGACGACGCCTGCTGACGAGATCCTCAAGCTCACCGTCTGCGAGCCTGCCCTCGGTTCGGGCGCGTTCGCCATCGAGGCCGTGCGCCAGCTTGCCGCCGAGTACCTCGAGCGGAAGCAAAAGGAGCTCGACGTCCGCATTCCGGCCGACGAGTACCCGCTCGAGCTGCAGAAGGTGAAGGCACAGATTGCCTTGCACCAGGTGCATGGCGTGGACCTCAACGCGACTGCGGTCGAGCTCGCCGAGGTATCCCTCTGGCTCGACACCATGGTGGCAGGCCTGCAGGCCCCGTGGTTCGGCCTCCGTCTGCGGCGTGGAAATTCGCTCATCGGTGCTCGCCGCGCGACGTACTCGGCGGCGCAGGTGAGGGACAAGTC